>NZ_JBHZCN010000110.1:0-7662 GCF_042755465.1 Kitasatospora sp. NPDC059160
GCCCACCCACAGAGTCGGCAGTCGGAAAATCACCCAGCCGCCGGAGCACCCACCCCCGGAACCGCCCCCGGACCCACCCACCCTCCCGAAAGCCCCCCACCCACCAACAGCCCCGCGCAGCGCCCCCCACAAGCCCCGACAATGGACCCATGTCCGGACCCGCCCCAAAGATCACCGCCCCCACCCGGCTGACGACCACCGTCACCGCCACCCACGGCGAGCCCGGCCGCCAATGGCTCGCCGCTCTGCCGGCCGCGGCCACCACCCATCTGGCCCGCTGGAACCTCACCCTCGAACGCACCCTGGACCCCGGCGGCAGCCTCAGCCTGATCGCGTACGTCCACCGCGACGACCTCTCCCCCGCCGTCCTCAAGGCCGGACTGGTCACCCCCGAGACCGCCCACGAGCACACCGCGCTCACCCACTGGGCCGGCCGCGGCGCCGTCCTGCTGCTCGACGCCGACCCCGACGCGGGAGTCCTCCTCCTGGAGCGCCTGCACGGCGACATCCCGCTGCGTTCCCTCGCCGAGGCCAAGGCGATGCTGGAGGCCACCAGCCTGCTGCACCGCCTCTGGGTCGAACCGCCCTCCAGCCCCGCACAGCCCGCCGGCCCCGAACTCCCCACCCTCGCCGACCGCGTCACGGACACCGCCGCCCGCCTCGCAGAGCACCGCGCCCACCCCGCCGCAGCCGCCGCCCAGCCCCTCATCGACGAGGCCCTCGCCACCGCCCGGGCCCTGACCGCCTCCGCCGACGAGAACCTCCTGCTGCACGGCGACTTCCACCACGGCAACGTGCTCGCCGCCGACCGCGCCCCCTGGCTGGCCATCGACCCCCGCCCGCTGACCGGCGAGCGCGCCTACGACCTGGCCCGCCTCGCCCTGGACCGCGCGGACACCCTGATCGGCTCCCCCGGCGCCCCGGCCGCGGTCCGCCGCAGGCTCCAGCAGCTCGCCGACGCCCTCGACGTCGACCGGGACCGCCTGCGCGGCTGGGCCCTGTTCCGCGCCGTCGACCTGGCCCTTCGCGCACTGGCCACGAGCCGCCACGAGGACGCCGAACTCCACCTGGAACTCGCCGGTCACCTCTCCGACTAGGACCGACCCCCCGGGCCACCGCTACGGCAACGGCAACGGCTACCGCAACGGCAACCGCGCCCCCATCACCGCGTACAGCCGGTCCGTCGCCGGGAACCGCACCGCCCGGGCCAGGTCCTGGTAGCCCAGCGCCCGGTAGAGCCGCCGGGCCGGTGTCTCCGCGTCGATCGCCGACAGGATGCTGCGCTCCAGGCCCGAGCCCTCGCACAGCAGCCGGATCAGCCGCGAGCCCACGCCCTGGCCCTGGAACTCCGGCAGCACGTGCAGTTCGGTGACGGCGAACACGCCGTCCAGCCAGTCCCCGTAGCCCCGGGCGGTCAGGTACGGCTCGATGACGGTGCTCCACCAGTGGTCCCGCTGGTTCGGCATCCCGTACCCGAACCCGACCAGCCGGCCGCCGCTCATCGCCCCGAAGGCGATCACCCCGGGCTGCCGGGCGTGCCGCCCGACGATGTGCAGCCGGACCGCGACCTCCTCGGGCGTCAGCCCGAACGCCACCGCCTGGACCTCCAGCGCCTGCGGCGCCCAGGCCGCGAGGTCGATGGCCTCGATCGTCACCCCGGTCAGCTGATCCATGCTCCGGACGTTACTACCAGCGGCCCCCTGGCGCGGCCGAAGATCGGAACCCAACAACCGGCGAAACACCGGCGAACCGCGCCACAACACCGCCCCGCACCCGGGCACCCCGGAAGCGCCCGGGCCCCACCGACCCACCGACCCCACCGCACCCCCGACCCACCGCCCCCGGGAGGAGGTCAGAACAGCACGCTCATGAAGGCCCCGACCTCCCGGAACCCGACCCGTCGATACGCGGCCCGCGCCCGCAGGTTGTAGTCGTTGACGTACAGCGAGACCACCGGCGCCACCTCGCGCAGCGCGACGTCCAGCACGGCCGCCATCCCGGTCTCGGACAGCCCCTGGCCGCGGTGCTCGGGCGCCACCCAGACGCCCTGGATCTGGCAGGCCCCCTGGGTCACGGCTCCGATCTCGGCCTTGAACACCACCCGGCCGTCCTCGGCGAAGCGCGCGAACGACCGCCCGGTGGTGACGAGTTCGGCCACCCGGGCCTGGTAGAGCAGCCCGCCGTCGCCGGCCAGCGGCGACACCCCCACCTCCTCGGTGAACATCGCCACGCAGGCGGGCATCAGCGCCTCCACCTCGGTGCGCCGCACCCGGCGTACCAGCGGGTCGGGCGCGATCTCCGCGGACGGCGAGGAGGTCGCCAACAGCGGCTGGTGGCCCCGGACTTCGCGTGCGGGGCCCCAACTCCGTTCCAGCAGCGCCCAGAAGGCGGCGGTCGCCCCGGCCGGTCCGACGATCGAGGAGCAGCGCCGGCCCTGCCGCCGGGCCCGCTCCGCGAAGGCGGCGACGGCCTGCGGCCCGGCGTTGACCAGGACGAGGTTCGCCCCGGCGTAGCAGAGGGCGTCGAGCACGCCGTCCGCGCCGTACCAGCCCCACATCTCCCCGCCGAGCCGCCACGGGTCCAGCCCGACGGCCTCGACCCGGGTCGCGACGAAGGCGTTGGCGACCGGGTCGCGGTGGAGGATCTCCAGGGCGTCCGCCAGGTCGGGCGGTTCCAGCACGCGGGTGGTGGCCAGCGCCCGGGCGGCCTGGAAGGAGCTGGGGAGCATCACACCTCGATCGATCATCGAGACAGCACCTCACTGAGACGACTCTGGCCGCACCCTACTCCGTGGCCCCACCCGGCTACGGCCGCGGGGCCGTCCGCGAACGGACGGCCCCGCTTCCGGAAAACTTCGCTGCACCCGCGCTCGGACCGCTCGGCGGTCACTCCGCGGCGACGACGGTCGGCGAACCGGCCTCGACGCCCTCCCCCTGCATCTGCTCGGCGAGCTTGAGCGCCTCCTCGATCAGGGTCTCGACGATCTTCGACTCGGGAACGGTCTTGATCACCTGGCCCTTGACGAAGATCTGGCCCTTGCCGTTGCCGGAGGCGACCCCGAGGTCGGCCTCGCGGGCCTCGCCCGGCCCGTTCACGACGCAGCCCATGACGGCGACCCGCAGCGGCACCTCCATGCCCTCCAGCCCGGCGGTGACCTCCTCCGCGAGCTTGTAGACGTCGACCTGGGCGCGGCCGCAGGACGGGCAGGAGACGATCTCCAGGCCGCGCTCGCGCAGCCCGAGCGACTCCAGGATCTGGTTGCCGACCTTGATCTCCTCGGCCGGCGGGGCCGACAGCGAGACCCGGATGGTGTCGCCGATGCCCTCGGCGAGCAGCGCGCCGAAGGCGACCGCGGACTTGATGGTGCCCTGGAAGGCCGGACCGGCCTCGGTGACGCCCAGGTGCAGCGGGTAGTCGCAGGCGGCGGCGAGCTGGCGGTAGGCGTTGATCATCACGACCGGGTCGTTGTGCTTGACCGAGATCTTGATGTCGCGGAAGTCGTGCTCCTCGAACAGCGAGCACTCCCAGAGGGCGGACTCGACCAGCGCCTCGGGGGTGGCGCGGCCGTACTTCTCCAGCAGCCGCTTGTCGAGCGAGCCGGCGTTGACGCCGATCCGGATCGGCACCCCGGCGTCCTTGGCGGCCTTGGCGATCTCGCCGACCTTGTCGTCGAAGGCCTTGATGTTGCCCGGGTTGACGCGCACCGCGGCGCAGCCGGCGTCGATCGCCGCGAAGACGTACTTGGGCTGGAAGTGGATGTCCGCGATGACCGGGATCTTCGACTTCTTGGCGATGATCGGCAGCGCGTCGGCGTCGTCCTGGGACGGGCAGGCGACGCGGACGATCTGGCAGCCGGACGCGGTCAGTTCCGCGATCTGCTGCAGCGTGGCGTTGATGTCGGCGGTCACGGTGGTGGTCATCGACTGCACGGAGACGGGTGCGTCGCCGCCGACCGGCACGTTGCCGACCATGATCTGCCGGGAGTACCGGCGCTTGGCCAGTGGCTTGAGCGGCAGGGACGGAATACCGAGCGAGATCGCGGTCATGTGCGCAGGGTTCCCCGGGGTTGAGGTGTGGATCGACCGCCCGGCCGTTGGGACGGCCGAGGCCGGGCGCGCCACGATCGCGCACCCGGCCTCCACGGTACGGCACGGTCCGGGGGCCCAGCACACCCGCCGTACCCGAACGTCCTAGCCGATCTTCACCGGGTTCACCAGGTCGGCCACCATCACCAGCAGGGTGAACCCGATGAAGATGCTGGCCACGACGTACGCGACCGGCATCAGCTTGGCGACGTCGAACGGGCCCGGATCGGGCCGCCGGAACAGCTGTGCGAACCGGCGGCGGACCGACTCCCAGACCGCGCCCGCGATGTGGCCGCCGTCCAGCGGCAGCAGCGGCAGCATGTTGAACAGGAAGAGCGACAGGTTGATGCCGGCCAGCAGGTTCACGAAGATCGCGATCCGCTGGGCGGCCGACTCGTGCAGGGAGAACACCTCGCCGCTGACCCGGGCGGCGCCGACCATGCCGATCGGCGAGTCCGGGTCGCGCGGGGCGTCGCCGACGACGGCGTTCCACAGGCCCGGGATCTTGCCGGGCAGGGCGGCCAGCGACTTCACCCCGTTCTCGGCCATGTCGTACATCCGGTCGACCGACTGCCCGAGGCCGAGCTGGACCGTTTCGCTCTTCGGGGTGAACCCGAGGAACCCGGCCTGGACGGTCCGGCCCTTCTCCGGCACCCCGTTGCCGTCGTACTTCTGCACGTCGTTGACGGCGATGGTGGGCGTGAAGGTGAGCTGCTGGCCGCCGCGCTCCACGACGATCGCCACCTGCTTGCCCGCCGACTTCCGGATGTCCGCCTGGAGCTGGTCGTAGTCGCGGATCCGGTCGCCGTCGAAGGAGAGCACCTTGTCCCCCTGGCGCAGACCCACCTCGTTGGCCGGGGTCTTGGGCGCGTCGGCGGGGCAGGTGTCGGTCGGCTGACCGGCCTTGACCACGCACTGGGCGACCGAGCCGATGGTCGGCACCGCCATGGTGACGCCGAAGCCCATCATGACCGTCAGGAACAGCCCGAACGCCAGGACCAGGTTCATGAACGGCCCGGCGAACATGACGATGACCCGCTTCCAGGGCTTGCGGGTGTAGAACAGCCGGGTCTCGTCGCCCTCCTGGAGCTCCTCGTAGGAGGCCTCACGGGCGTCCTCGATCATGGACCGCCAGGGCGAGCTGCTGCGCTTGGTGATCCGGCCGTCCTCGCCCGGCGGGAACATCCCGATCATCCGGATGTACCCGCCGAAGGGGATCGCCTTGATCCCGTACTCGGTCTCGCCCTTCCGGCGCGACCAGATGGTCGGGCCGAAGCCGACCATGTACTGGGGCACCCGGATGCCGAAGAGCTTGGCCGTGGAGAGGTGGCCGAGCTCGTGCCAGGCGATCGAGACGAGCAATCCGACCACGAAGACCAGGATGCCGACCACCGTCAAAACCGTTGCCACCGCTGGTCCTCCGTCATGCCGCTCCGCTCATCGTCTCGTCGTACCGCGATCCGTGCCGTACCGCGGTCCCGGTCGTGCCGGGCACCGCCGCCGGAGGCGAGGACGTCAGCCCGCCGCCAGCTCGCGGGCCCGGGCACGGGCCCAGTCCTCCGCGTGCAGGACGTCCTCGACGGTCAGGGAAGTTCCCGCCGCGGCCGTCCGACCGTCGTGCTGTCCGTGCTCGGCCACGACCTTGGCAACAGTGTCCACGATCCCGGTGAAGGCGAGGCGGCCCTGCAGGAAGGCCTCCACGCACTCCTCGTTCGCCGCATTGAACACCGCCGGCGCCGTTCCGCCCAGGGTGCCCACCTCACGGGCCAGCTCGACGGCCGGGAAGGCCTCGTCGTCCAGCGGGAAGAACTCCCAGGTCGCGGCCTTGGTCCAGTCACAGGCGGGCGCCGCTCCCGGCACCCGGTCCGGCCAGCCCAGACCCAGCGCGATCGGCATCCGCATGTCCGGCGGGCTCGCCTGCGCCAGCGTCGAACCGTCGGTGAACTCCACCATCGAGTGCACCACCGACTGCGGATGGACCACGACCTCGATCCGGTCGAACGGCACGTCGTACAGCAGGTGCGCCTCGATCACCTCCAGGCCCTTGTTCACCAGGGTGGCCGAGTTGATCGTGACGACCGGGCCCATCGCCCAGGTCGGGTGCGCCAGCGCCTCCTGCGGGGTCACCCCGGCCAGCTGCTCCCTGGTCCGGGTGCGGAACGGGCCGCCGCTCGCCGTCACCACCAGCTTGCGGACCTCGGCCCGGGTGCCGCCCGCCAGCGCCTGGAACAGCGCCGCGTGCTCGGAGTCCACCGGCACGATCTGGCCCGGCTTCGCCACCGCCTTCACCAGCGGACCGCCGACGATCAGCGACTCCTTGTTGGCCAGCACCAGCACCCGGCCCGCCCGCAGCGCGGCCAGCGTCGGCCGCAGGCCGATCGAACCGGTGATGCCGTTCAGCACCGAGTGGCACTCCACCGCGGCCAGCTCGGTCGCCGCGTCCGGCCCCACCAGCACGGCCGGCAGCGGCCGGCCCGCCGCCTTCGCGGCCAGCGCCTCACGCAGCGCCGGCTCCGCCGCCGGATCGGCCACCGCCACGGTGTGCACGCCCAGCCGCAGCGCCTGCTCGGCCAGCAGCTCCACCCGGCCGCCGGCCGCCGACAGCGCGACCACCCGGAACCGGTCCGGGTTGCGGAGCACGACGTCGACGGCCTGGGTGCCGATCGACCCGGTGGAACCGAGGATCACCAGCTCCCGGGGGCCGGAGGGGTCCGCCACGGTGGGCGTGAAACGCAGCTGCGGGTGGGCGAGCGAAGTCATGCGCCCATTGTGTCCTGTCCGAGACCTTTCCCAGGACGCCCCCGGCACACCCGGGCTACCGTCGGACCCATGCGTACCGTCATCGCCGGGGGCCACGGACAGATCGCGCTCGGGCTCGAACGGCTGCTCGCCGACCGCGGCGACCGCCCCGCCGGGATCATCCGCCGCCCCGAACAGGCCCCGGACCTCGTCGAGGCCGGCGCCGAGCCGCTGCTGCTCGACCTGGAGTCCGCCACCGCCCCGCAGCTCGCCGCCCTGCTCGCCGACACCGACGCGGTGGTCTTCGCCGCCGGCGCCGGCCCCGGCAGCGGCGCCGCCCGCAAGAACAGCGTCGACCGCGACGCCGCCGTCCTGCTCGCCGACGCCGCCGAACTCGCCGGCGTCCGGCGCTACCTCATGGTCTCCTCGATGGGCGCCGACGCGGCCGCCCACCACCCCGCCGACGAGGTCTTCGAGACCTACCTGCGGGCCAAGGGCGCCGCCGACGACGCCGTACGCGCCCGCACCTCGCTGGACTGGACGGTGCTGCGCCCCGGGCGGCTCACCGACGGCCCCGGCACCGGCCTGGTCCGCCTCGCCCCCGCCGTCGGCCGCGGCGCGGTCGACCGGGCCGACGTGGCCGCCGTCCTGGCCGCCCTGCTGCACGAGCCCGGCACCGCCGGGCAGACCCTGGAACTGGTCGCCGGGAACGCCACCGTCGCCGAGGCGGTCGCCGCCGCGGCCGGCCACGGCGCCTGAACGCGCCGCGGGGGCCCGGTCCCCCCCGGCCGGGGCCCCCCCGCGGCGGGACCCACCAAGTAGAGGGCGGGGAGGCCCC
>NZ_JBHZCN010000110.1:7672-30409 GCF_042755465.1 Kitasatospora sp. NPDC059160
TTCTGTTGTTTATACTCCCCCCCCTTGGACGGGGTCGCCGGCACCCCCCCCGCCGCCGGGGGGGCGCCCCCCGCGGCCGCCCCCGGCGCCTCACCGCGCGGGGGGCCCGGTCCGCACCGGACCGGGCCCCGCGGCGAGCGGTACCTCAGAGGTCGAGGCCGGTCAGCACCATGACCTTCTCGACGGTGTAGTCGTCCATCGCGTACTTGACGCCCTCACGGCCGACACCGGAGTCCTTGACGCCGCCGTACGGCATCTGGTCGGCCCGGTAGGACGGCGCGTCGCCGATGATCACACCGCCGACCTCCAGCTCCCGGTGCGCCCGGAAGGCGGTCTGCAGGTCGTGGGTGAACACGCCCGCCTGCAGGCCGAACGGCGAGTCGTTGACCGCCGCGAAGGCCTCCTCGACGCCCTCCACCCGGTGCAGCGACAGCACCGGGCCGAACACCTCGGCCTTGGCCAGGATCGCGTCGGCGGGCAGCTCGGCCAGCACGGTCGGGGCGTACGTCGCGCCCTCGCGGGTGCCGCCGGCGAGCAGCTTGGCGCCCTTGGCGACCGCGTCGTCCACCCAGGACTCCACCCGCTTCGCGGCGTTCTCGTCGACCAGCGGGCCGACGTCCGTCGCGTCGTCGTTCGGGTCACCGGTGACCTGCGCCGCGACCTTCGCCACGACCTTCTCCACCAGCGCGTCGTACACCGACGCGTCGGCGATCACCCGCTGCACCGAGATGCAGGACTGGCCGCCCTGGTAGTTCGCGAACATCGCGATCCGGGTCGCCGCCCAGTCCAGGTCCGCCTCCGAGGACCAGTCCGCCAGCACCACGGCCGCGGCGTTGCCGCCCAGCTCCAGGGTGGTGTGCTTGCGCGGCACCGAGTCCATGATCTGGTAGCCGACCTTGTCCGAACCGGTGAAGGAGATCACCGGCACGCGCGGGTCCTGCACCAGGGCCGGCATCCGCTCGTTCGGCACCGTCAGGATCGACCAGGAGCCGGCCGGCAGGTCCGTCTCGGCCAGGATCTCGCCCAGCACCATCGCCGACAGCGGCGTCGCCGGGGCCGGCTTGAGGATGATCGGGGCGCCGACCGCGATCGCCGGGGCGACCTTGTGGGCGACCAGGTTCAGCGGGAAGTTGAACGGGGCGATCCCCAGCACCACACCGCGCGGGAAGCGGCGCACCACCGCGAAGCGGCCCACGCCGCCCGGGTCGGTGTCCAGCCGCATCGTCTCGCCGTTGGTGCGGCGCGCCTCCTCGGCGGCCCAGCGGAAGACCGACACCGCGCGGCCGACCTCGCCGCGGGCCCACTTGACCGGCTTGCCGTTCTCGGCCGTGATCAGCTGGGCGAGCTCCTCGGTGCGCTCCGCCAGCCGCTTGGCCACGTGGTCCAGGGCGGCGGCCCGCTGGTGCGCCGGCGTCGCGGCGAACACCGGCAGCGCGGCCACGGCGGCGTCCAGCGCCTCCTCGACCTGGGCCTCGGTCGGCACGCTGACCCGGCCGACCAGACGGCCGTCCCAGCTGTTGTGCACCTCGAAGGCGGCGTCACCGCTCGCCCGGCGGCCGGCGAGCCAGAAATCGTACGTGGTGGTCACCGTGGTACCGGCCCTCTCCTCGTCGTCGTACGGCCCACGGGCGTGGGACCCGAACCCGAGGGTAGGTGCGCGGAGCGGCCGACCGGATTGGCCGACTAGGAGCGTTCCGCCCCGGAGCCACTCCACCGCGTCCAGCCGGGCCCGCTACTCCTCGCCGGAGCGCAGCGCCAGCCACAGCTCCATCCGCACGTCCGTGTCGTCCAGCGAACGGCCCAGCAGCTCCTCGACCCGCCGCATCCGGTAGCGCAGCGTGTGCCGGTGCACCCCCAGGTCCGCCGCGGCGGCGTCCCACTGCCCATGCCGCGACAGCCACGCCCGCAGCGAGGCCACCAGGTCCCCGCGGGCCGTCCGGTCGTGATCGCGCAGCGGCCGCAGCAGCCCCTCCGCGAACGCCGTCACCGCGTCCTCACCGAGCAGCGGCAGCAGCGACCCCGCGCCGACCTCCTCGTGGTCCACCGCCCGGCGACCACCGCGCAGGGCCACCGCCAACGCCCGCTCCGCCTGCGCGTGCGCCGTACCGGCCTCCTCCAGCGCGGCCGGGGCCGAGACGCCCAGCGACAGGCCCTCGTGCTCCTCCACCACCCCCAGGCAGGCCCGGTGCACCGCGCCGTTGTCCAGCGCCAGCACCACCAGCCGAGGCCCGTGCGCACCGTCCTCCCGCGCCACCAGCAGCTTCTCGCCCACCCGGGCACCCGCCTGCTCGGCCCGGTCCCCCAGCTCCACCAAGGCCTCCGCGGCGTCCGCGTTCGGCCCCGCCCCGGCCACCAGAACCCTCGTCGTGCCCTCCGGCAGACCGCCGAACAGCCCCACCGCCACCTGCCGGGCCGTCGCCACCTCGCCCGCCAGCACCATCCGCAGCAGCGCCGCGCCCATCCGCTCCTCGGCCTGCCGCAGCTCGCGCGAACGCTCCAGGGTGAGCGTCAGCAGCGCCACCGCCGCGTTCAGCACGTACCGCTCGGTCGGCGTGATCCGGTCCTCGGTCCCGACCGCCAGGAAACCCCGGGCCCGCCGGTCCGCCCCCAGCGACTGGACCACCACGTAGTCCTCGTCCGCCGTGTCTATCCCCGGCGACCGCCCCTGCAACGCGGCACTCGACGGCGCCGGCCGCCGACGCAGCCGGTCCACCTCCGCAGCCAGCCGCCCCGCCCGGCGCGCCGCCCAGTCCGGCGCCACTACCGACAGCGCGCCCGAGCCGTCGTACAGCGCCGCCCAGCCCCCCAGCCGGGCCGCCAGCCGGCGCACCACGGCCGTCGTGCCGTCCTTGCCCAGCGCCGCCCGGGTCAGCTCCTCCTGCGCCTCGAAGCTCGTCGTCACCGCCTCGTACTGCTCCGCGGCCAGCGCCGCCGACACCACCTTGCTGATCGCGATGAACGGCGTCGGCTCCGGCACCCGCAGCAACGGCAGACCCCGCTGCTGCGCCGCGTCCACCAGCGGCTGCGGCACCTCGGTGTGCGACAGGCCCACCCCCAGGCCCAGCCCGACCACCCCGGCATCGGCCAGCCGGTGCACGTACGCCTGCAACTGCGCCGCCGTACGACCCAGCTTGATACCGGTGGTGAGCAGCAGCTCGCCACCCTCCAGGAACGGCGTCGGGTCGTCCAGCTCGCTGGTGTGCACCCAGCGGACCGGCCGCTCCAGGTGGTCCGCACCGGCGAGCACCGTCAGGTGGAGCGAACTGTTGCGGACGACGGAGGCGAGTGTGGGGGGCATGGCACCTTCGGAGGGTCGACCTGACCGCGCCGTTGCGGCCGGGCGAGGAGAGGGCAGTGGGACTGGTGAGGGTCTCTCCCCTTCATTATGGACGCCCCGGACAACCGGCACTGCCGAATCCACCTCCGAGGCGACTTCTACCGCCCGCCCGCGTCAGCCCCGGAGATCCACCAGCAGCGGCGGAACCTGCTCCCCCGACACCGCCGTCAACGACACCACCGCGTGCCCGGCCGGCAACGCGTGCGCCAGATCCGACGGCGACCACCTGAGCCGCTCCACGTCCCGCGTCGTCACCGACTCCGTCTGCGCCGTCGTCCCCGACAACGCCTTCCGCCCCAGCCGCCCGGCCCGCCGCACGACCCCGCCGGAGGTGTCGGGGGTGTGGGTCACCGCGGTCTCCTGCACCAGGTGCGTCCCCCAGGCCTCCGAGAACAGCCGCCCGTCCCAGGGCGCGATCCCGGGGAAGGCCACCCGGCAGCCCACCGCGCCGAACAGCGGCGCCCGCAGCGCCTCCGGCAGGTCCACCAGGGTGCGCAGCAGCAGCACCGCACCCGCGTTCGCGCCGCGCATCCGCTGCAGACCGCGGACGGTGCCGGAGTCCAGCGCCGCCGAGGCATCGTCCACCACCAGCCCGGCGAACAGCGAACGGTCCTCCCGCGCACCGGCCGCCTGCACGAACTGCCCCACCACCAGCCGGGACAGCATCCGGGCCGCCTCCGGGTGGCTGCGCTCGGGCAGCTTCACCCGCACCCGCAGCGGATGGTCCAGCACCCGCATCGCGAACGGGGGACGGCCCGTTCCGTCGGTCGCGAAGGCCCCCTCGAAGGCGGGCCGCTCCAGCAGCCCCAGCCGGTCCGCCAGCAGCGCCCCCGGGTCGTCCGCCCGGCCCCGCTGGCGCTCCCGGTACTCCAGGTCCCGCTCGTACGCGGCCAGCCGGCCCGCCGTGCCGAGCGCCTTCACCAGCGCCGCCAGCGCGTCCGGCTCGCCGCCCAGCAGGGCCCGCAGCTCGCGCACCCCCGGGTAGCGGCGGTACGCGGCGTGGAACGGGCCCACCACCTGCTGCAGCGCCGTCCGGGCGTTCTCCGCGCGGGCGGTCAGCTCGTCCGGCAGAAGGGCGTCGGCCAGCCGGGCCGCGGCCTCGTCCGGGTCCTGCGCCGCGCCGTACAGGTCCAGCCCGTACACCGAGGCCTGGTCACCGGGCGCGATCACCACGTCGTACCAGGAGTCCGGGCCGAGGTCGGCGTCCGCCGCCCCGACCACCACCGCGCACGCGGTACCGGCCAGCGCCTGCAGGCACAGCGCCTCGGCCACCGGCCGGGCCAGCCGGGCCGTCTTCCCCGTCCCGGCCGGGCCGACCGCCAGCAGCGAGGTGCCCAGCACCGCCGGGTCCAGTGCGAAGTCCGCCGCGCGGTGGTTCAGCGGGTTCTTCGGCACGTCCTGGGCCACACCGAGGCAGACCTGGCCCAGCAGCAGGTCGTGCCGCCGCACCCGGCCGGGCAGCTCACGCGCCTCGGACGGGTGGGCGAAGGCCGCCGCACCGCGCGCGGCCACCTGCTCGGTGAACGCGGGCACGAACGCCGGGTCCGCCTGCGCGGACTCCCAGGCGCGCTGGATCCGCACGTAGTCGACATCGCCGACCGCCTCGGCCTCCAGCCGCGCCGCCGCCTCGAACGCCCCGCCCTGCCGCAGCCCGTCCCACGGGTCCCGCCCCCGAGCCGCCTCCACCACCGCCCCGTCCTCCTCGGCGGGCTCCACCTGCGTCACCGTCCGCGACAGCAGCGGGGCGGCGTAGCGGCGCCAGACCTCGGGCCAGCGGCCCATCCGGCCGAAGACCTTGATCACCACGCCGAGCACCAGGACGTTGGCCACCAGCAGCGTGAACATGGCCTCCGCCTCGGAGGGCGAGGCGAGCGGCCCGATGCCCGCCTGCCCACCGAACCAGACGAGCACGTACATGAAGAGCTGGGTGCCGTACAAGTACGCGAACCACCCCACCACCGCGTTGAGCGCCGCCCGCAGCAGCAGCGGCCAGGTGGGGACGCGGGCGGCCTCCGCGCGTTCCGGGTCGATGCGGCGGTAGCCGAGGCGGTAGACGCCGGGTTCGGCCTCGGGGCGCGGGGCAGTGGCCCAGGCGGCGAGGTCGAAGGCCCCGCCGGGGGCGGTGGCCGGGCGTGGGTGGGGGAGGGGGGTCGGGGGTCTGGTGGTGGTGTGGTCGACCTGGTGGTGTGACCCGTCCTGTGCCATGTACGGCCCCGCTCCCTCGCCCGCCCGGCCCGACCGCCGTCGGTGCCGCCATACCTATGCCGCCGTACCGGCGACACGCCCGCGCTCAGGGTAGTGGAGCGGGGTCTGCGGGTAGTCGTGGCGCTCGGGCTGGCCGTGCCGGACAAGTCGGACGGCGCAGTGCTACCGAGTGGCGCATGCCCGGTCGGGGAGGGCGGCCGTAGCCTGCGAAGCACCGAGCCGAGAAGTCTGGAGATACCCCATGAGCGCCGTAACGCCGCTCCCGCAGGAGCGCCGCCTGGTCACCGCGATCCCGGGTCCGAAGTCGCAGGAGCTGCAGGCCCGCAAGCTGGGTGCGGTGGCGGCCGGTGTCGGCACCACCCTGCCGGTGTACGTCACCCGTGCCAACGGCGGCGTGCTGGAGGACGTGGACGGCAACTCGCTGATCGACTTCGGTTCCGGCATCGCCGTGACCAACGTCGGCAACAGCGCCGAGGCCGTGGTGGCCCGGGCGAGCGAGCAGCTGGCCGCCTTCACCCACACCTGTTTCATGGTGACCCCGTACGAGGGTTACGTGGCCGTCGCCGAGCAGCTGAACGAGCTGACCCCGGGTGACCACGACAAGCGCACGGCCCTGTTCAACTCGGGCGCCGAGGCGGTCGAGAACGCGGTGAAGATCGCCCGCGCGTACACCAAGCGCACCGCCGTCGTGGTGTTCGACCACGGCTACCACGGCCGCACCAACCTGACCATGGGCCTGACGGCGAAGAACATGCCGTACAAGCAGGGCTTCGGTCCGTTCGCCCCGGAGATCCACCGGGTGCCGGTGGCCTACCCGTACCGCTGGCTGACGGGCGCGGAGAACTGCGCCGCCGAGGCCGCCGCGCAGGCGATCGACATGATCAACAAGCAGATCGGCGCCGAGAACGTCGCCGCGATCATCATCGAGCCGATCCAGGGCGAGGGCGGCTTCATCGAGCCGGCCAAGGGCTTCCTGCCGGCGATCGTGGAGTTCGCGAAGGCGAACGGCATCGTGTTCGTCGCCGACGAGATCCAGACCGGCTTCTGCCGCACCGGCCAGTGGTTCGCGTGCGAGGACGAGGGCATCGTCCCGGACCTGATCACCACCGCCAAGGGCATCGCCGGCGGTCTGCCGCTGGCCGCGGTGACGGGTCGCGCCGAGATCATGGACGCCGCGCACGCGGGTGGCCTGGGTGGCACCTACGGCGGCAACCCGGTGGCCTGTGCCGCCGCGCTGGGCTCGATCGAGACCATGAAGGAGCAGGACCTCGTCGGCAAGGCGCAGCGGATCGGCGAGGTCATGCTGGGCCGCCTGCGGGCCATGCAGGAGAAGTTCGACGTCATCGGCGAGGTCCGCGGCCGCGGCGCGATGGTCGCCGTCGAGCTGGTGAAGCCGGGCACCAAGGAGGCGAACGCGGAGGTCACCGCGGCCATCGCCAAGGCCTGCCACGCCGAGGGCCTGGTGGTGCTGACCGCCGGCACCTACGGCAACGTGCTGCGCTTCCTGCCGCCGCTGGTCATGCCGGAGCACCTGCTGAACGAGGGCCTGGACATCCTGGAGGCGGCGTTCGCCGCCGCCTGAGCGGTGTCGCCCGTCAGGTCGTGAAACCCCCGCCGGAGGGTTGTCCGGACAGCGCTGAACGGCCCGTGGGGACCTCTGGTCCTCGCGGGCCGTTCGGTTTTCCGTCCGGTTCCCGGCTGCCCGTCCGGACAGTCCCCGGGCGGTTTTCGCATGCCGCCCGGGTGGTCGGGCATCATCGGGGGGACCGTCCGGAGGGCCTCCGGGGCGGGGTGAAGATGATGTGCGGAATCGCTGGAGGCGCTCGGTCGGGAAGGGCGGTTGACGTAGTGTCATCACCGATGGACAGCGAGCCCCAGCCGTTGGCGGGGCCGTCCGCGGGGCCTCCCGGAGGGGCCGGTCCGCGCGGGCCTCGCGAGGACAACCGGTCCACCCCGGGAGGGGTGGCACCCACCGAAGGCCGATCGACCGACCGTCCGACCCACACCCCCCGGGGCGCACGGAACGGCGATCATCAGAGCCGCCCCGGAGCTCTCCCCCCTGCTCCGGGGCGGCTGTCCGCCGTTCCGGGCCGGGTGGCCCGGTCGGTGGCGGTGCCGGTGGTCGCGGCGGTGGTGCTGCTGGTGGTGTCCTGGCAGGTGGCGGTGGACGGGCCGCTGCTGGGGGTGGACCGCTGGGTGCGCGCGGCCGTCCGGACGTCCCACCGTGATCACCCGAGCGCCCTGCTGGACGACCTGGGCCACCTGCTGTCGAACCTGGGCGACGGGGTGCCCGCCGTCCCGGTGCTGCTGGCGGCCGGTGGGCTGGCCGCCTGGTGGTGGCGTCGGGCGGGGGCGGTGCGCTGGTGGCTGCCGCTGCCGGTGGCGGCGCTGACGTCGTTGCTGATCCCGCTGCTGGTGGTCCCGGCGAAGGCCGGGTTCGCCCGGCCGGGCCCGCTCGGGGGCCCGCTGCTGCCGGGGCAGTGGGGCTGGTACCCGTCCGGGCACACCGCGACGGCGACCATCTCGTACGGGGTGGCGGCGCTGCTGCTGGCCCGGGCGGCGGGTCGGCGGACGGCCCGGGGGTTGACCGCGGGCGCGGTGGTGCTGACGCTCGGCGTGGGCGCGGGGCTGGTGTGGAGCGACTTCCACTGGCTGCTGGACGTGCTGGCGAGCTGGTGCCTGGCCGTCCTGGTGCTGTGGGCGCTGGACCGCCGGCTGCCGAGGCCGGGCGCCTGAGGGCGGCGGGCCTCCCCGGCGCCCGAGGGCGTCAGGCCTCGGGGGTCAGGCCTCGGGGGTGCCCTGCTCGGGGGCGTCCTCGTCGTCGTTGCGGTGGACGAGGCCGGTCTCGCCGTTGTCGCGGTGCCACTCGACGACGAGTTCGTCGCGGGCGCCGAAGCGGACGAGGTGGCGGCCGACCACGTCCTCCAGGCCGGCCAGGTCCTGGCGCTCGCCCTCGACGGTGAGCAGCAGGGCGTCCGGCCGGGCCTCCATGGTGGCGGTGCCGGCCTTGAAGACCAGGGTGCCGTGGCCGGTCTCCGGGGAGAAGGAGGTCTCGATCCGCTTGCTCATGTGGGCGGCGAGCTGCTTGGCGTAGCGGGCGGGGCGGTCGGTGGCGACGCGGGCGGTGGAAACGGGCACGGGAACTCCAGGATCGGGAAGGGGAACTTAGGGTCCCCTCACTTGGAAGTACCGTAACGCAGATGCTGAGCTAAGCTCAAGATATTTCTCCGAGCACTTTCCACGGTCGGCCACACGCCCGGGACCGGCCGATACGCTTGGGCCGACCCCAGCCGAGGAGACCGCCGATGACCACCACGCCGACCGACGATCCGGCGGACCCCTCCCCCGGCCCCCGGCCCGGCAAGCCCGGCACCTCCGGCATCCCCGGCACCTCCGGCATCCCCGGCACCTCCGGCGTCCCCGCCGAACTGGCGGACGCGATGACCAGGGCGATCAAGCGGATCCGCCGGCAGACCGGCTGGCGGCTGGAGCCGTACGGCATCACCCCCGGCCAGGCCCGGGCGCTGCGCACGCTCGCCCACGTACCCGGCTGCGAGTCGCCGGACCGGGCGATGCGGCTGAGCGACCTCGCCGACAAGCTGCACATCGCCCCGCGCTCGGCCACCACGGTCGTCGACGCGCTGGAGGAGGCCGGCCTGGTCGAGCGCCGCCCCGACCCGGCCGACCGCCGGGCGGTCCGGATCCTGCTGACCGAGGACGGGCGCGCGGCGGTGGAGCGGATCCTCCAGGTCCGGGACGAGGTCGCCCAGGACTACTTCGGCGAGGTCAGCCCCGAGGACGAGGAGGTGCTGCTGCGAGTGCTGCGGGCCGCCGAGGCGCGCTTCCTCGAAGCCGGGCCGCCAGTGCGGACGGCGCCCCCGGGCGCAGCGCGGTGATCCCGATCCCGGCGATCACCAGCAGGGCGGCCGTGGCGGCCGTCGGGGTGACCCGCTCGCCGAGCAGCAGCCAGGCCGAGGACATCCCGAACACCGGCACCAGCAGCGAGTAGGGCGCGACCGCGGTGGCGTCGTAGCTGCGCAGCAGGTAGCTCCAGGCGACGAAGCCGAACAGGGTGGAGACCAGCCCGACGTAGCCGATCACGCCGAGCCCGGCCGCCGTCATCCCGCCGAGTGCCCGCAGGTCCGCGTCGGGGCCCTCCACCAGCAGCGACAGGGCCAGCAGCGGAAGCGGCGGCACCGCGCTGACCCAGACCATCCAGCGCAGCGCGTCCGGCGGCGCGGCCCTGCGGGTCAGCACGTTGGACAGGCCCCAGGCGACGGCGGCCAGCACGACCAGGACGAAGGCCCCGAACGGGCCGCCGAGGCCCTGGTCGAGGGCGCTCAGGGCGATGCCCGCGAAGGCCAGGCCCAGGCCGAGCAGCCGCCGGCGGCCGGCGCGCTCGCGCAGCAGGACGGCGGCGAACAGCGCGGTGAACCCCGCCTGCCCCTGGAGCACCAGGGAGGAGAGGCCGGCCGGCATCCCGGCGTGCATGCCGAGGAAGAGCAGCCCGAACTTGACCACCCCGAGCACCACGCCGACCGCCAGTACCCAGCGCCGGGCCACCCGGGGCGGGCCGACGAAGAAGACCGCGGGCACCGCGACCACGGCGAACCGCAGGGCGCAGAAGAGCAGCGGCGGGAAGCTGTCCAGGCCGACGTGGATGAGGACGAAGTTGAGGCCCCACACTGCGGCCACCAGGACGGCCAGGGCGATGTGACGGGGGCGCATGCTCGCGCCGGCCGACGCGGCGGGGGCTGCGGCCTGCGGTGCAGCGGGGATCGCGGTCATGGGCCGAGCATGGTGGCGCGGGACCCTTCAGCACCAGCGATGAATACTGAACGTGATTCTTTAGGATCACTGCATGATGGATCTGGGGCGCCTGCGGGCGCTGCACGCGGTGTCGGTGCACGGCTCGGTCGGCGGGGCGGCGGCCGCGCTCGGCTTCACGCCCTCGGCGGTCTCCCAGCAGATCGCCAAGCTGGAGCGGGAGACCCGGACGGTGCTGCTGGAGCGGCAGGGCCGGGGCGTGGTGCTGACCGACGCGGCGCGGGAGCTGGCGGCCACCGCGCGGGCCGTCCTGGGGCTGGTGGAGCAGGCCGAGGTGCGGCTGGAGGAGCAGCGCGGCCGGGCGGTCGGGCGGCTGCTGGTGGCCGCCTTCGCGACCGGGGCGCGCGGGCTGATGCCCGGGGTGCTGGCCGACCTGCGGCGGCGCTGCCCGGAGCTGGACGTACGGCTGCTGGAGAGCGACCCGTACCCGGCGGCGGAGCTGGTGGCGCGCGGGGAGGTGGACCTGGCGCTGGTGCAGGACTGGCCGACCGTGCCGCTGCCGGTGCAGGAGGGGCTCTCCCGGCTGGACCTCGGGACGGACCCGGTGGACCTGGTGCTGCCCGCCGGGGACGAGCTGGCCGGGCTGGACGCGGTGCCGGTGGAGCGGCTGCGCGGACAGCGGTGGATCAGCGTGCCGCCGGGCAACATCTGCCACGACTGGCTGGTCCGCACCCTGCGCGAGGCCGGGGAGGAACCGGACGTGCACCACCAGGTCGGCGACTTCGAGACCCAGATCGCCCTGGTCGCGGCCGGACTGGGGATGGCCGTGGTGCCCCGGCTCGGCCGGGGCCCGCTGCCGGCCGGGGTGGCGGCCCGCCCGGTCGCCTCGCAGCCGAGCCGGCGGGTGTTCGCGCTCTGGCGCAGCCAGGCCTCCCGGCGGCCGGCCATCACCGAGGCGCTGGCGGCGATGCGGGACGGCTGGGGCGCCCTGCCGGGCTGAGGCGTGTCCCGCGGGCCGGGCCGGGCCTTGCGCGGCCGGGCCCGGGACGCCGGGCAGGTTCCTAGGTGGCGAAGCCGATGACCAGCCACATGAAGCCGACCCCGGCCACCGTGCACAGCAGGGTGCTGCGCGAGGGGTGCGGGCTGTGCGCCTCGGGGAGGATGTCGGAGGTCGCGAGGTAGAGCAGGAAGCCGGAGAAGAAGCCCAGGTAGAGGCCGAGCAGGTGCTCCGGGATGGTGAAGGCCAGGGTGATCGCGGCGCCGGAGACCGGGGCCAGGGCGTCGGCGGCGAGCAGGGTCAGCGCCCGGCGCCGGTTGTTCCCGTACAGCCGGGTGATCGTGTACGTGTTGAACCCGTCGGCGAAGTCGTGCGCGACCACCGCGATGGCCACCACCGTGCCGACCGTGCTGCCGGCCTGGAAGGCGGCGCCGATCGCGAAGCCGTCCATCACGCTGTGCCCGACCAGGGCCAGGGCGGCGGTCAGGCCGACGCCCTGGTGCCCGCTGCGGTGGGCGTGGCCGTGCTGGTGGCCGTGGGTGTGCTCGGCGTACTCGCCCTCGTGGCCGCGGTGGATGGCGACGGCGCGCTCGACCACGTGGATGGTGAGGAAGCCGGCGGCGAACATCAGCAGCGCCTGGGGCACGCCGTGCACCTCGCCCGGCGCCTGGTGGATGGCCTCGGGCAGCAGGTCGAAGGCGACCACGCCGAGCATCAGGCCGGCGGCGAAGCCGAGCACCAGGTGGCGGCGGTCGCCGGTGCGCTGGGCGACGAAGCCGCCGATCAGGGTCATCAGGAACGCCCCGGCGGCGACCAGGACGGCGGTCACCGGGCCGCCTCCGCCGGATGACCGGTGCTGCCGTGTGGTCTGACGAGCGCTCTGCCCATTCCTCTCCCCCTGGGGTCCGCCCGTGGCCGGGCCGACCGCCGACCGTACCGGACGCCCGTTCGGCGGTGATCGCCCGGGGTGCCGCCGGCCCGGCCGGTCCTCGGCGGCGGTCGCCCCGGCCCGGTCCCCTCAGCCTTGGTCCGGGTACGGAGGGCCGCCCGCCGGGTGGGCCGTCGGGGTGAACTCCCTGGTCGGAGCCGGTCCGGGCAGGGGTCAGCGGCCGGCGGCGAGCGGCAGGCCGAGGTGGGTGCGGGCGAGCTCGCGGACACCGTCGCCGTCGATCAGGTGGATGTGCCGGTGGCCCTCCCCGGCCGAGAGGTCCAGGGCCGCCTCGGCGAACTGGCCGGTGGTCAGCCGCAGGCCGCGTTCGGCGGACTCCTCGCGGACCGCCTCGGCCAGGGTCTCGATCTGCTCCGCGGTGACGGCGGCCGGGTCCCGGGACGCCCAGACCACCCAGCGGCCGGGCAGCGCACTGCCGGGGGCGCCCTCACCGGTGGCGACCAGCCCGGCCGGTCCCCGCAGCCGCACGCTCCACTCGGCGAGCCCGCCCCGGGTGAGCAGGTCGCGCACCAGCTGGGCGAACTCGTTGGCGGACAGGTCGGGCGCGGCCGGGACGGCGGCACCGGCCCGGGCGGCGGGCTGGACGGCCGCCCGGGCGTACGGGTCCGGGGTGACGGCGGCGCCGAGCTGGCGCAGCCGGACCAGCGCCTCGTCCTGTTCGGCGTCGGCGTAGACGCCCTCGTCGTCGCGCTCCTCGTACGGGGTCTCCGGCGGCAGCAGCCGGGTGCGGGCCAGGGCGTCGCGGTCGGCGTCCACGCTGACCAGGCAGAGCGGCTCGGCACCGGGCTCGCGCAGCCAGCCGTTGAGGACCACTCCGGCGAGTATCTCGTCGGTGTCCACGGCGTCGGCGGCCTGCAGCGAGCGCAGCGCGAGCCGGGCGACCAGCCGCAGGTAGTCGGTGGCCCGGTCCGCGGGCGGACGCGGCACCGGGAGGATGTCGCCCTCGGGGGCGAGCCGGTAGCCGGTGAGCGAGGGCACCAGGTCGAGCGGGGGCAGGTCGAGGTCCAGCACGGCGGTGCGGGTGAGCGGGCGGAAGACCGCCCGGCAGGGGGCGGGGAGGTCCTGGGTGGCGGTCTCCGCGGCGGCCAGGGCCCGTTCCAGCAGCGACTCCACGGCGGCGGGCTCGGCCAGCCGGTAGGCGCGCCGGCACTCCTCCAGGCTGTCGTTGTACTCGCGCACGGCGCGGGCCCGGGCCTCCTCGGCCGCCTCGTGGGCGCGCCGGGACTCGTCGGCGGCCGGGCTGCCCGCCTCGGCCCGGCGGGTGCGCCACTCCCGCAGGGCGCGCTGGTGGGTCAGCCGGGCCTGGGCGAGTTCGCGCTGGTAGCCGGAGTCCAGCAGTCGCCGGGAGGGGCCGCTCCCGGGGTCGGCGGCGGCCGGATCGGCGGGGGCGAAGTCCTCCCAGCGGGGCTCGGCGCCTTCGACGACGGCCGGGCCGTCGGCCGGGTAGGGGCGGGGCTCGTAGTGGCGCAGCTGGCTCTCGAAGTCCATCGCCGAGACGGGCAGGGCGGCCCGCCGCAGCAGGTCGGCCAGCCGGTCGTGCTCGGCCCGGACGGTGAGCGTGCGGTGGTGGGTGAGGGCGGCGGCCCGGGCGTGCGCCGCGACGGCCTGGTCGGGGCCGGCGGGGTCGGCGGGGTCGGCAGCACCCGGGGTGGAGGCGCCGGGCCCGGACGGGTCGGGGCCGAACGAGTCGGGGCCGGACGGGCGGGGGCCGGTGGAGGCCTGATCGGTGGTGGCGGGCCCTGCGGGTGCCGGGGCGGACGGGCCGCTCCCGGCCGCCCCCGGATCGGGGCGGCCGGGGGCCGGGGGGCCTGCGGCACCGTCCGCCTCCGGGTCCTCGTCGGCGCCGAGGTCGCGGAACACCGAGGCGAGGAAGCCCGGTTGGGGGAACTGGACGGTGGCGGTGCCGTCGGACTGGCCGTCTGCTGAGTACTGCATCGGTCGTCGTTCCCCCATGCTCGTCCGGCGCCTGCCCCGGGCGGCGGACCAACCGCAGCCCCGCCCCTGCCGGACATTGTCCACCGATTGGGCGCAGCGGTCAGCCGAGCCCGTCAGTTGGTCCGGGTGTTGGTGAGGTGCAGGCCGATGTAACCCACGTAGATCCGGCCACTGCCGGAGCAGTCGTCCAGGTAGTGCAGCCGGGGTGCGGTGCGACCGCCGCCGATCCGCAGGTGCGCGCCCATGAACGCGCGCCGGGAGGCGTCGACGCATTCCGGCACCGGCAGCATCCGTTCGCGCTTCCACTTGGTGTGGCTGAACACCGTCCGGGACTCCCCGCGCACGGCCTTGCGGGGCGGGAAGCGGTGGCAGCCGTCCGGGGTGCGCTCGCACCACTGCTTGAAGTCCCCGCCGGCCGCGCCGCGCACGGCCGCCTCGGCGTACTCCTGGAGGGCCGTCAGGCCGTCCCAGGCGAGCCGGGCCCAGCCGGCGCCTGCGCACTGGAGGCCGTCCAGGGCGAGTGCGTTCTTCTGGTCGCCGGTGAAGGTGAGCAGGGAGAACTCGCCCAGCCTGGCGAGGAGTTCGGTGAAGGTCTCGGGCTTGTCCGGCCACTCGCCGGGCTGGGCGGCGAGCCGGCCGACGATGGTCGGTCCGGTGCCCGAGGTGGTGGGCGCGGCGCCGGGCAGGGCGGTCGGCCCGGTGCAGTGACGCCCGCTCAGGGCGCTCCGGGCGCCGGTGCGCAGGCGGCCCTCGTGGCCGTCCCGGGACTGGGCGCGGTCACGGCGCTCCAGACGGAGGGTGTGCCGGACCCGCTCCAGCTCGTCGGCCCTGGCCTGCTGCTCGGCACGGTCCTGCTGCTCCTCGCGGGCGAGCGCGGCCGGTTCGGCGGGGGGGCCGACGGGGGGTCCGGCGGCCGGGCGCAGCTGCGGGGGCGGGACGCGCAGCACCGGGACGGCGGCCAGCGGCGGCGGGAGCGGCTGGTCGGCGGCCAGGCGGCGGGGCTCGCGGGCGAGCAGCCCGGCGGCGCGGCGGAGGTCCTGTTCTATTCGGCCCCGGGCGAGCACCGGATGTCGGGCGCCGTCCTGCCGGGAGGCCGGGTCCACCTCGGGCAGGTAGGTGCGCACGGCGCCGCCGTACACGCTGTGGTACTCCAGCGCGACGTTGAACCCGGTGCGGGCGCCCGGGTCCAGCACGTAGGCGGTGGCGAGGCCGGGCAGCTGGCGGCAGAGCGGGCGGACCACCTCCTCGACCCAGTGCTCGACCGGGAGGTTCACCGGCACGCTGGCGACCACCGTGGGCAGCCGGCGCTCCGGGTCGCACAGCTCGTCGATCAGGTCGTCGACCTCGTCGGCCGTGATCACCCGGGGGGCGGAGTGGACGGCGGCCGGGCCGTCGGCGGCGTCGAGCAGCGGGAGGAGGGTGCGAGCGAGCTCGGGCACCGGCACCCGGCAGGGGGTGCGCACACCGCTGCCGGTGCTGTGGGTCTCGGCCTCCAGTCGGACCCAGGTGGGGCCGCCGGGGTCGGTGGCCACGGTGAGGGTGAGCTGCCGGGTGCCGTGCGGGGCCGGGGTGCGCAGCCGGCGGCGGTCGTAGCGGCCGGCGCCGGGGCCGCCGCGCAGCGGTCCCTGGTCGCGGTCCAGCAGGACGCGCTCGCCCAGGCGCAGGCGTTCGGCGGCGGGGGGTGCGCCGAGCGCGGCGCCGGGGGTGGGCGGGGGCTCCTCGCAGCCCTCCTGCTTCAACCAGGAGGCGAGCTGGGCGTCGGCCAGGGCGACGGCCTCGGCGTGCGGAAGGGCGGTGGTGACGGTCATCCGGTAGGGCGTCGCGGGGCCGCGGGGGCCGGGTAGGTCGGCACCGGCGGGCGACGGCGAGCGGTCTGAGGTCATGCGCATACCTCCGTGGTGCGGGGTGGGGTCTGTTGTCCTCCATCGACGGTTTTCATCCGGTTCGGCCGGAACCTTGCCCAGGAAACGCCACGGCCCGGAGCGGAAGTTCCAACTCCGGGCCACGAGACTACGTTCGAGTGAATCTGTTCAAGCCGTCTTCCGCGTGGCGCGAGCCTTCGGCTACGGGCAGCGACGCCCCCCGGCGGGCTCGGGCACCGGTCCGGCCACCGGCCGGCGCGGCGGCGCGGAGTGGTGGGCGAGCACTACCACGGGTTCGGCCCCCGGGCGCCGGCCGGACGTGCGTCCGGAAGTCGGTCCCCCGGCCCGCCGCCGGGCGGGCGGAGCGCGCGGCTCAGACCGGCCGGACGTGCGTCCGGAAGTCGGTCCCCCGGCCCGCCGCCGGGCGGGCGGAGCGCGCGGCTCAGACCGGTACCTCGACGTGGGTGCGCCCGGCCGGCACGGCGACCGCGGTGCCGCCGGTCGCCTCGGCCAGCCAGGTGTGGAACCCGGCCACCTCCGGCTCCGGCACGCCCACCTCGATCCGCACCCCGGCCGCCTCGTAGGCGAGGTCGCTCACCGCGTACCCGGCGGCCCGCAGGTCGTTCTCCACCCGCCCGGCGCGCACGTGGTCCGCCGTCACCGCGAGCAGGGCGACCGGGCGCCGCTCCAGCAGTCCGACCTCGTCGACCGCCGCCGACACCGCGTTCCCGTACGCCCGCACCAGGCCGCCCGCACCGAGCTTGATCCCGCCGAAGTACCTGGTCACCACGGCGACGGTGTCGGTCAGGCCGCGTCGGCGCAGGACCTCCAGCATCGGCACCCCGGCCGTGCCGCCGGGCTCGCCGTCGTCGCTGGAGCGCTCGCGGCGCTGCTCCTCGCCGACCACGAAGGCGGTGCAGTTGTGCCGGGCGTCCCAGTACTGCTTGCGCACGCCCGCGATGAAGGCCTGCGCCTCGTCCTCGTCCGAGACCCGGGCGAGGTGGCAGATGAAGCGGGACTTCTTGATCTCGGTCTCGTGGCTGCCGGCCCGCCGGATGGTGAGGTACGGCCTGGCGGTCGGTTCCGGCGTGGCGGACATGGCGCGGTGGTTCTCCCGGGAACGGCGACGGCTGGCGGTGCGCGCACCGGGGGTCCGGGGCGGCACCGCCAGCCTAGTTGGCGCACGGCCGGGGCCGAGGGGGCCGGGCCCGGGCTCGGGCGCGGTGCCTGGGCCTGGGGGTCAGCGGCCGGCCAGGGCGTCCAGCTGCGCTCGGTCCAGACCGGTCAGCGCGGTGACCTCGGCCGAGTCGACGGCGCCGCAGTCCAGGCCGCGCAGCAGGTAGCCGCTGAGCGCCCGGGCGGTGGCCGGCTCGTCCATCACGTCGCCGCCCGCCTTGGCGACGTACGCGGCGAGCCGGGCGGCGGCGGCTGCCAGGCCCTCCCGGTAGAAGGAGTACACCGCGACGTAGCGGGTCGGCAGGTGCGCCGGGTGCATGTCCCAGCCCTGGTAGTAGGCGCGGGCGAGCGAGCGGCGGACCAGGTCGTGGTGGAGCTTCCAGGCGGCGTGCACCTGCTCGGTCGTGCCGGTGGGGATCACATTGGTCGAGCCGTCGGAGAGCCGGACGCCGGTACCGGCCGCGGCCACCTGCATGACCGCCTTGGCGTGGTCGGCGACCGGGTGGTCCATGCTCTGGTGGGCCGCGCTGACGCCGCAGGAGGCGCTGTAGTCGAAGGTGCCGTAGTGCAGTCCGGTGGCCCGGCCCTCGGCGGCCTCGATCATCCGGGCGACGGTGGCCCGGCCGTCCGGGCCGAGGATCGCCTGGGTGGTCTCGATCTGGATCTCGAAGCCGATCCGGCCGGCGGGCAGCCCGGCCCGGCGCTCGAAGTCCTCCAGCAGCCGGACCAGCGCGGTGACCTGCTCGGCGTAGGTCACCTTGGGCAGGGTCAGCACCAGGCCGTCGGGCAGGCCGCCGTTCGCCAGCAGGGTGGCGAGGAAGAGCTCCAGGGTGCGGATGCCGCGGGCCCGGACGGGCGCCTCCATGCACTTGACCCGGATGCCGACGTAGGGCGGCGCGCTGCCCCCCGCCACGGCGGCGGCGACCAGTTCGGCGGCCCGGACGGCGGCGAGGTCCTCCTCGGCGTCGGGGCGGGGCCCGTAGCCGTCCTCGAAGTCGATCCGCAGGTCCTCGACCGGCTCGCGCTCCAGCTTGGCGCGGACCCGGGCGTGCACGTCGGCGAGCAGGGCGTCGTCGGCGACGCCGAGGGCGCGGGCGAGCTCGGCGGGGGTGCCGGCGTGGGTGTCGAAGGCCTCCAGGGCCTGGCGGCCCCACTCCCGTACGGTGTCGGCGCGGAAGGCGTCGGCGGGGACGTAGACGGTGTGCACCGGCTGCCGGGTGCCGGTCTCGCCCGGGTAGCGGTGCGCCAGGTCGGCGTCCACGGGGGCGAGCAGCGCCTCCACGGCGGCGCGGGCGGCGGCGGAGAAGGAGGCCCCGCCCGTCGGTCCGGTTCCGTCGACCTCGACCTGCAACATCCGCACTCCTCCATGCCGAACCAGCGCTTCAACAATTTGTTGAGGCGAAGGTAACTCCGGCCGGGTCGGGCGTCAATGGCCGACCGAGCGGTGGACGCGGGGTGTCGGCGCGGGGGCCGCGCGGACTCAGTCCCGCCCGGCGGCCAGGTAGCGGTCGCGCAGCAGCGGGTAGAGCTCGGCGACCTCCTTGGGGTGGACCGCACCGTCCGGCCCCTTGCCGGTGACCCCGTACTCGGTGGTCAGCCAGGCGGCGAGGCGCGGCGGGTCGGGCTGGTGGCCGTAGCTGTCCATGTAGGAGACCAGGCCGTCGTAGGCGATGTCCTCGTCCAGTTGCACGGGTGCCGGGTCGGCTTCGGTGGGGACGCCTTGAGCGGGCTCCTCGGCCGGCGCGGACTGCTCGGGCCGGGCGCGGTGCTCGGCCTGGGCGGCCGGCTGACGGTGCTGCGACTCGACCGCCGGCTCGGCGGTCGCCTCGGTGCCGGGCTGGGCGGCGGCCTGCTGCTGGCCCTGCGGCCGGGGACCGGCGGCGGGCTCCTCGGCGGCCGGGCGCGGGGGCTTGAACCACGGGGAGGCCTGGCCCGGGACCCGACCGCCCGGGGCGGCGTCGACCGAGTGGCCGGTGGTGCGGACCGGGCGCTCGGTCCAGACGTTCAGCTCCTCGCCGCGCGGCTGCGGGGCGGCGGCCTCCTCCGCCTCCGGCTCCTGGGCGGCACGCAGCCGGACGGCGTGCAGCCTCGCCAGCATCGGTGCGGCGACCTCCGGCGCGATCGGGGCCGCGGCTGCGGGGGCCTCGGGCTGGGGCTGCGGCTGGGACTGCGGCTGGTCGGCCGGGGCCGCCGGTGCGGCCTGGTGCTGCTGGGCTCCGGCCGGGACCGGGACCGGGGCGGCGATCGCCGCGGCCCGGGCCTGCTGGGGCTGGGCCCCGAGCTCCGGGGACGGCTGCTCCGCCAGGGCGACCTTGGCCTCGCGCTCGCGGCCCTCCTCGTCCAGCCGGTCGAGCAGCGACGGGTCCAGCGGGACCCCGAACTTGGCGAGCTTGAGCGGCAGCAGCGCCTGGATCGGCGCCGAGCGGCGCCAGCCGCGGCCGTAGCGGAAGCGCAGCTGCGCCCGGTAGACCAGCCGGTTCTGCTCCAACCGGATGACCTCCTCGTAGGAGCGGAGCTCCCAGAGCTTCATCCGCCGCCAGAGCCGGAAGGTCGGCACCGGGGAGAGTATCCAGCGCATCACCCGGACCGACTCCATGTGCCGGTCCGCGGTGATCGCCGCGATCCGGCCGACCGCGTGCCGGGAGGCCTCGACGACGACGACGAACAGCACCGGGATGACGGCGTGCATCCCCATGCCGAGCGGGTCACCCCAGGAGGCCGCCGCGTTGAAGGCGATGGTGGCGACGGTCAGCAGCCAGGCGGTCTGCCGCAGCATCGGGAAGGGGATCCGCAGCCAGGTCAGCACCAGGTCGAGGGCGAGGAGCACCACGATGCCCGCGTCCACGCCGATCGGGAAGGCGTAGGAGAAGGCACCGAAGCCCTTCTCCAGGGCCAGCTCGCGCACCGCGTTGTACGAGCCCGCGAACCCGATGCCCGAGATGATGCAGGCCCCGGCCGCGACCAGGCCGAGCAGGCCGCGATGGGCCTTGGTGAGCGTTGGGCGTGCCATTACGTCTATCAACCCCTGGATGTCGGCTGCTGCCGTACGCGCATCGGCTGCCGGTTCCCGCCAGTCGGGCCGCCGGACGGCTGAACAGCGTCCGGGCTCGGCCCACCGGAGTTTACTCGTACGGGTGTTTCAGCGTTTCCGCAGCCTGGGGTGTCACAGTACCCACCGCGCCCGGGGCGCCGGCACCGGTCGGGCCGTCAGCGGCTCTGCCCCGCCGTGCCGTTGAGGTAGGCCAGGACGGCCATCACCCGGCGGTTGGCATCCTCGTCGGGGGCGAGCCCGAGCTTGCTGAAGATGTTGGCGATGTGCTTGGCCACCGCTCCGTCGCTCACCGAGAGGCGGGCGGCGATCGCCGAGTTGGAGCAGCCCTCGGCCATCAGCTCCAGCACCTCGCGCTCGCGCGGGGACAGCCCGAGCAGCGGCCCCGGGCGGCGCGAGGTGGTCTGCATCAGCTTGGCGATCACGTCAGGGTCCATCGCCGTCCCGCCCGCCGCCACCCGGCGGACCGCGTCGATGAACTGCCCCGCGTTGAACACCCGGTCCTTCAACAGGTAGCCCACCCCGCCCGTGCCGTCGGCCAGCAACTCCCGCGCGTACAGCTGCTGGACGTGCTGGGAGAGCACCAGCACCGGCAGGCCCCGGATCTCCTGGCGCGCCTTGAGCGCGGCCTGGAGCCCCTCGTCGGTGAGCGTCGGGGGCAGCCGCACGTCCACCACCGCCACGTCCGGGCGGTGGGTCAGCAGCGCCTCCAGCAGCTCGGGGCCGGTCTCCACGGCCGCCGCGATGGTGAAGCCGTGCGCTTCCAGCAGACGGATCAGGCCTTCGCGGAGGAGGTAGAGGTCCTCGGCGAGGACAACTCGCACAGCAACTCCAAGGTGATGGTGGTGGGACCGCCGGACGTGCTGTCGATGGCGAGGACACCGTCGAAGGTACCCAATCGACGCTCGATCCCGCGCAGGCCCGTACCCCGCGACGGATCCGCCACGCCCACACCGTCGTCCGTCACCGTGACCCGGAGGATTCCGGCCCGGTAGAGGATGTCCACCCACACCTGCTCGGCCTCCGAGTGCTTGGCCGCGTTGGCCAGCAGCTCGCTGACGCTGAAGTAGACCGCCGCCTCGACCGGAGCCGGCAGTCGGTCCGGCAGGCTCACGAACACCTCGGTCGGCAACGCGCTGTCCAGCGCCAGGGCCCGGACGGCGTCGCCGAGTCCGCGCTCGGCGAGCACCGGCGGATGGATGCCGCGGACCAGGTCGCGCAACTCCTGCAGCGCCCGGGCCGAGGACTGCCGCGCTTCGGAGAGGAGCTCCCGCGCGGCCGCCTGGTCCGTCTCCATCAGGTGCTCGATCGTGCCCAGCGTCATCCCGATCGCGACCAGCCGCGCCTGCGCGCCGTCGTGGAGATCCCGCTCGATGCGTCGCAGCTCGGCCGCCTGGCTGCCCGCCGCGTCGGCCCGGGTCTCGGTCAACTGGGCCACCCGCTTGGTCAGCTGGGCGTGCGACGCCCGGCCGTCCTGGTCCAGCACCCGACGGGCCGCCTCCACGTACCCCCGCACCGCGTACGGGGCGAGGAGTATCCCGATCAGGACCATGCCGGCCCCGATCAGCAGGCTCAGCGTGACCCGTGTCATCCGCGAGCTGAACGGGCCGAAGCCGTCCGCCGGCACCGCGCCGCCCAGCGCGAACGCCGTCCCCAGCACCAGCAGGAGGACCACCGCGCCGCCCAGCAGCGCGGCCAGGGCCGGGTTCACGACCAGCCAGAGCATCTCGGCCCGGGTGGTGCGGTCCCGCAGGCCCCAGTGGACCAGCTGCGCGTACTTCGCGACCGTCTGCGAGCGGTGGTACGAGTAACCCGTCCACCAGTGCCCCCGATCGTCCAACTCCAGCTTCGGCAGCGGCTGGTAGACCGCGGGAAGCCGGATGCCGTGCCAGCGCTCCAGCATCCGCCGCGTCCGATCGGCCGTCGGGCGGATGCAGGCGGCCGCGACCGCGGAGCCGGCGACCGCCGCAGCCGCGAGCGCCATCAGGGCCGCCGGGTAGTAGAACTCCATGACCTGCGCCGTCACCACCCCCGCGACGACGGCCGCCCCCACCGGCATCACGAACCCCGGCACGGCACCCAGCACCACCTGGGCCAGCCGGGCCAGGCCCTGGCCGCCGGCCTGGAAGGCCACCTGGGTCTGCGCACGGACGGACGTGCCGCTCGTACGAGTGTCTGTGGTCACGCAAACTCCTGATGCCGGTACCGATCGTCCTTCATCAGTGTTCACGAACGACCCGCTCCGGACACTGGCCATGGCACCCCAGTTCCGGGGTAGACCTAGGACCACCTGGTGGTGGTAGGAGCAACACCGGACCGGGCCGATGATCCTTCGAGTCGATGGTCCTTGGAATAGCCCGGAAATGCGAAAAGGCCCACCCGGTCACCCGGGTGGGCCTTCTCTGAATGATTGTTCGGCGGCGTCCTACTCTCCCACAGGGTCCCCCCTGCAGTACCATC
>NZ_JBHZCN010000111.1:0-30303 GCF_042755465.1 Kitasatospora sp. NPDC059160
ACAGGCGCCGCCCTGCGCCGCGGTGGCCGCGCTCGGCGCCCGCTGGCCGGTGCTGCTGCCCGCCGCCGTCCCGCTGGTGCTGCTGCCCGCGCTGACCGCGACCGCCCCGGCCGAGCCCGCCCCGCCGCCGTGCCGCCCGCCCTGCCCGGCGGAGCTCGGCCCGGTCCGCACCCCGCCCCCGCCGGCCGGCTCCCGGCTGCGCCCCGCCGCGCTCGGCCACGGGCTGGGCCTGGCCGCGCTGCTGCTGCTCCCGCTGGCGGCGCCGGGCCGGGACCGGCCGCTGGCCGCCGCCCTGGTGCTGGCCGCGGCGGTGTCGGCGGGCTCGGCGGAGCGGGCGGCCCGCTGGTACCGGCAGGTCGGCCGGGGGCACCTGGGGGCCGCCCGCACCCTGGCCGAGTTCCGGGCCCGGATGCGCCCGGTGCTGCCGGTCGCGGTCGCGCTGCACCTGGCCGTGCTCGCGGTGCTCAGCTACGCCGCGCTGGCGGTCCTCGCGGTGGTCGCGCCGCGCCCCGGGCCCGGCCACGGCGGCGGCCTGCTGCACCTGGCCGCCGAGCGGGCCGGCCCCGCGGCGTGGGCGGCGCAGGGCGTGCTGGGCCTGCTGCTGGTGCTGCCCGCGCTGCTGGCGCGCTGCGGCCGGACGACGGCCGCCGCGGTGGGTGCGCTGGCCGGGCCCGTCGCGACGGCGGTGCCGCTCGCCCTGGGCCGCCCCTGGCCGTCGGCCGTCCTGCTGGGCGGCGGCGCGGTCGCGGTGGTGCTGCTGGCCCACGGCTGGGCGCTGCTCGGCCGGGCCGGCGCGCACCGCTGACCCTCCGGTCAGACCTTTCAGACTTCTCAGACCCGTCAGATCTCGTTCGCTGTATTTCAGTCCGCCAGGTCGTCCCCGACCTCGCTTCGTGGAAGGACGCCCCCGATGAGGGTGCTGCTGCTGGGCGCCGACGGCTTCATCGGCCGCCGGGTGACCGATCGTCTGCTGATGGACCAGGAGTTGCAGGTGACGGTGCTCGGCCGGCGCGACTCGGCCGACATCCGCTTCGACCTGACCGCCGGGAGCCCGGGCGCCCTGGCCCGCTTCCTGGACGCGGTCGCGCCGCAGGTGGTGATCAACTGCGCGGGTGCCACCTACGGCAGCTCGCGGACCCTGATCCGGTCGAACACGCTGGCCGTCGCGACCGTCTGCGAGGCGATCCGGCGCAGCCGGGAGCCGGCCCGGCTGGTGCACGTCGGCTCGGCCGCCGAGTACGGGCCGGTGCCCGGCGGGGTGCCGGTGTCCGAGCAGGCCGAGCCGCGGCCGGTCGGCCCGTACGGGGTCTCCAAGCTGGCCGGGACGGAGCTGGTGCTGGCCTCCGGGCTGGACGCGGCGGTGCTGCGGGTGTTCGACGTGGTGGGCCCGGGGGCGCCGACCGCCTCGCTGTTCGGGCGCCTCGCCGAGGGGCTGCGGCGGGCGCTGGAGCGGGACGAGAACCAGGTGCGGATGCCGGACCTGTCCGGATACCGGGATTTCGTGGACGTGCGGGACGTCGCCCGGGCGATCCAGGCGGCGGCGGTCTCGGCCGCCACCGGGGTGATCAACGTGGGCAGCGGGCACGCCGTGCGGGCCCGGGACGCGGCCCAGCTGCTGGTCCGGGCCTCGGGCTTCGAGGGGTCGATCGTGGAGGAGAACCGGCAGGTCCTGCTGCCCGCGCAGGCCGCCGGCCCTGCCGGCGACCACCTGCCGGGGCACGGCCACCACGCGTCCGGGCCGTACCTGCCGGGCCATCGGGCGGAGGGGCACCGGACGGAGGGCCGGCCCGCCCCGGGGGAGCCGGTGCCGTGGCGGCAGGCGGACGTGCGGACCGCCCGGGACCGTCTCGGCTGGCGGACACAGGTGCCGCTGGAGGAGTCGCTGGGGGACGTCTGGCTGGAGACGGCCTGCCGGGTGTGAGGGGGCGCGGGGGCGTCCGGCGGGCGGTTCCACGATCCGGCGCGGCCCGTCTCGCCCATCGGACGAGCTGTCTCGGAATACCGGTGGGGCATGACACTGTTGGCCTAGAGAGCCACCTGAGTGGCGGTGCAACAACCCCGTCCGAGGCTGGCCCCGGCCGCCTGAACAAGAGACCCATCGGAGTCCCCGTGTCGTTGCCACCCCTGGTAGAGCCGGCCGACGAGCTCACCGTCGACGAGGTCCGCAGGTACTCCCGCCACCTGATCATCCCGGACGTCGGGATGGCCGGGCAGAAGCGGTTGAAGAACGCCAAGGTGCTCTGCGTCGGCGCCGGCGGCCTCGGTTCGCCCGCGCTGATGTACCTGGCCGCCGCCGGTGTCGGCACGCTGGGCATCGTCGAGTTCGACGTGGTCGACGAGTCGAACCTGCAGCGCCAGATCATCCACGGCCAGGCCGACATCGGGCGCTCCAAGGCGGAGTCCGCGCGCGACTCGGTGCAGCAGATCAACCCGTACGTCGAGGTGGTCCTGCACGAGGAGCGCCTGGACAACTCCAACGTGATGGAGATCTTCTCCGGCTACGACCTGATCGTGGACGGCACGGACAACTTCGCCACCCGCTACCTGGTGAACGACGCCGCGGTGCTGCTCGGCAAGCCGTACGTGTGGGGCTCGATCTACCGCTTCGACGGCCAGGCCAGCGTGTTCTGGGCCGAGCACGGCCCCTGCTACCGCTGCCTCTACCCGGAGGCCCCGCCGGCGGGCATGGTCCCGTCCTGCGCCGAGGGCGGCGTGCTGGGCGTGCTCTGCGCGTCCATCGGCTCGATCCAGGTGAACGAGGCGATCAAGCTGCTGGCCGGGATCGGCGACCCGCTGGTCGGCCGGCTGATGATCTACGACGCCCTGGAGATGAACTACCGCCAGGTGAAGGTCCGCAAGGACCCGGACTGCGCGGTCTGCGGCGAGAACCCGACGGTCACCGAGCTGATCGACTACGAGGCCTTCTGCGGCGTCGTGTCGGAGGAGGCGCAGGCCGCCGCCGCCGGTTCGACCATCACCTCGAAGCAGCTCAAGCAGTGGCAGGACGACGCGGAGGACATCTACCTCATCGACGTCCGCGAGCCCGGTGAGTACGAGATCGTCAACATCCCCGGCGCGGTGCTGATCCCGAAGAACGAGTTCCTCATGGGCGACGCCCTGGAGAAGCTGCCGCAGGACCGGAAGATCGTGCTGCACTGCAAGTCGGGCGTGCGCTCGGCCGAGGTGCTGGCCGTGGTCAAGGCCGCGGGCTTCGCCAACGCCGTCCACCTGGGCGGCGGCGTGCTCGGCTGGGTGAACCAGGTCGAGCCGCACAAGCCGGTCTACTAGGCCGCCGGCCGGACAGACGCGTCAGGGGCCCCACCGCTCGGCGGTGGGGCCCCTGACGCGTCCGCGGGTGCCCCGCTCAGAGCGCGTGCCGGCGCTGCAGCACGTTGTAGGCGATCCAGCCCGGCAGCACCGGCAGCCAGAAGGTGAGCGCCCGGAAGAGGAACACCGCCGGGGTGGCGACCGCGGGGGAGACGTCCGCGACGGTCAGGGCGCCGATCAGGGCCACCTCGACCGGGCCGATGCCGCCCGGGGTGGGGATCGCCGAGCCGGCCGCGTTGGCGGTCAGGAAGACCACCGCGACGGCCGAGAAGCTGACGTCGCCGCCGAAGGCCTGCACCGAGAAGTCCAGGCAGGCGGTGAAGGACAGGGTCAGCAGCAGGATGCCGCCGAAGCCGGTGATCAGCTTGCTGGGCGTCTGCATCAGGTCGAGCATCCGCGGCACCACGCCGAAGAACAGCGAGCGCAGCCGGCCCAGCACGAAGCGGCGCAGCGGCGCCACCGCGGCCACCACCAGGGCGAGCACGGCGGCGGTCAGCACCCCGATGATCACCGCCCGGGAGGCGGAGAGGTCGCCGTTGGTCTGGCTGCCGGTGATCAGGCCGAAGCTGAACAGCAGCAGCAGGTGCCCGGCCAGGCCCGCCAGCTGGGAGGCGCCGACCGAGGCGACCGCCTGGCCCGGGCGGATCCCGGCCTTCTGCAGGTAGCGGGTGTTGAGCGCGATGCCGCCGATCGCGGCGGGGGCGACCAGCTTCACGAAGGAGCCGGCCAGCTGGGCCGCGACGGTGCGCCGGAACGGCAGCCGCTCGGGGACGAAGCCGGTCAGGCTCATCGCGGCGGCGACGTAGCTGAACGCGGCCGCCAGCAGGGCCGCCGCCGCCCACGCCCAGTTCATCTGGGAGAGCTTGAGCTGGGCCGGCTTGATGGTGGTCAGCGCCAGGTAGGCGGCGAAGGTGAGCGCGATCACCATGATCAGGCTCTTCGGCTTGAGCCGCTCCAGCTTGGCGGGCTCCATCGGCGCCTCGGGGGCGATCTGCAGGATCTGGCCGCGGATGCGGCTGAGCAGGTCCTCGCCGGCCGCCGCGATGTCCTCCTCGGCCTGTTCCTGGGTGCGCTCGCCGGCCGCGACCTGCTCCAGGGCCCTGGCCCGGGCGGCGGTCTTGCGCTCCTTGGTGAGCTTGGCGAGGTCGACCCGGGTGGAGCGGCTCATCCCGACCGGCTGGAGCAGCGGCAGGGCCTGGGCGACCCGGTCCGCGCCGAGCACCGCGTTGGCGGTGGCGACGGCCCGCTCGGGGCCGATCCGCAGCGCGAAGGTGGTGAGCAGCTGGGCGACGTCGATGCGCAGGGTCAGGTCGGTGGCGGCGATGTCGCCGCCGGACAGGTTGACCAGGCAGGCCGTCTCGTCGTCGACGACCAGCAGCGACTCGCCGGTCAGCCGGCGGTGGGCGATCCGGCGCTCGTGCAGGGCCGCCACCGACTGCCACAGCGAGGCCATCACCCGGTCGGTGACCTCCGCGTCGGCGAGCTCGTCCAGGGTGCGGCCCTCGACGTTCTCGTACACCAGGATCGCGGCGTCCGGGCCCAGCTCGGAGGTGGCCACCAGCTGCGGAGCGCGGGCGCCCGAGGCGGCCGCCGCGTACGCGATCAGGGCCTCCTGCTCCAGCGCCTGGCGCAGCGACTGGGGGCTGCGGCGCACCGCCACCGAGCGCAGCCGCAGCCGGCGCCAGGCCCGGTAGAAGAAGCCGGAGGCCTGCTGCTCGCGGTCGATGATGTGGACGTCCAGCGGCGGGCCGTCCTGCTGGGTGACGTAGTAGCGGCGGGTGCCGCCGGGGGCGTCCGGGGCGCGGTGGGCGCCGTCCGGGGTGAAGCCGACCTTGCGCAGGCCGATCATCAGGTGCTGGCCGGTGGGCCGGATGTTGGGGGAGCCGATCGCGTACAGCGTGCCGTAGGCGACGGACCAGCCGATCAGCACGGTGAGCATCAGCGACAGCGGGGTGGTGTAGCCGCCGAGCAGCTCGGTGACCCCGCTGAAGACCACCACCACCCACAGCGCCACCCGCCAGCGCGGTCGGCTCGACATGCCGACGGCGGTCATGTAGGCGATCACCGGGGCGAGGTAGCCGTGCACCGGGTCGGTGAGGCTGCCGTTGCTGTCCAGCGGCAGCCGGGTCAGCGCCGTGCGGATGTGCTCGGAGGCGCCCTCGGCGACCCACCAGTCGATGCCCAGCGAGACGCCGTACGCGAGCACCGAGGCGAGCACGCCGTCGGCGACCCGCAGGCCGTCGCGTTTGATCAGCCGCTCGACCGCGAAGGCCAGCGGCACGGCGAGCACCGCGACGCTGGAGACCAGGCCGGTGATGGTGGACAGCACCGCGGAGAAGTGCGGCGCGTTGGTGGCGATGTCCTGCTCGATGCCGGTGGTCGTCGAGGTGGCGATGCCGGCCAGGACGAAGACGGCGACTATCCCGAAGACCCCGGCCAGGAAGCGGATCAGGTCGGACGGGCGGTGCGCGCGGGCGGCGAGCAGCGGCTCGTCGACGTCCAGGTGCGGGGCGTCGTCCAGCGGGTCGTGGTACTCGGTCCGCGCGGCCGGGGCGGGGACGGGCGCGGCGGGCGCGGGTGCGGGCGGCTCCGCCGGGGCCCCGGGGGCCTTCTCGGGCGTGGGGGTCTTGATCGTCAGGTCCTTGATCAGGGAGACTTCCGGGGTCGGCCCGCTCCCGGGCCGCCCTTCGGACTCGTCACCGGGCGCCGGGGGCACGACGGATCCGGACTCGTCGGAGTCCTTGTCCACGCCCACGTCAGCCGTCCCGGTCATCTGGTCTTGTCCTCGTATCACCACTCACCGCCCCGAAGATGGTGGCATGCCCCGGCCCCCCGTGCTGGACAGGGGCCGGATCGGGCGCGGCGGGTCGTTCGTACGGGGCCGCGCGCGCGTCCCCATGAGGAAGAATGCCGCAGGTGACGGACGTAACAGACGACGGCGTCCCGGACGCCCTACCACCGTTCGCCGAACTGGTGCTCGACCTGACCGAGCGGATTCCACCCGGCCGGGTGATGACCTACGGCGACGTCGCCGAGTACCTCGGCCAGGGCGGCCCCCGGCAGGTCGGCCGGGTGATGGCCCTGTACGGCGGCTCGGTGCCCTGGTGGCGGGTGATCCGCGCGGACGGCCGCCTGCTGCCCGGCCACGAGCACCGCGCCCTCGCCCACTACGGCGAGGAGGGCACCCCGCTGCGCCCACTCGCCGACCCGCCCCGGGTCGACCTCGGGCAGGCCCGCTGGGACGGCGGGGAGACTTCACCGAATCCCGAGCGCGGACGGGATTGACGGGGCAGGATCGTAGGCTCGATGCGGGCGGGCCCGCGCGGCCCGCCCCGGCCATGACTCTCCGTACAACCCCAGGACCCGTTCGTGAGTTCGCCCTACCGGCTCGTGCGCAACCCGCTCGTCCAGCCCGACCCGCCCGTGCTGGACGCCTACCAGCGCGCCGTGGTCGAGCACGCCGGCGGCCCGCTGCTCGTCCTCGCCGGACCGGGCACGGGCAAGACCACCACCCTGGTCGAGGCGGTCGCCCGGCGGATCCAGGACGGCACCGACCCCGAGAAGATCCTCGTCCTCACCTTCAGCCGCAAGGCCGCCGTCGAACTGCGCGACCGGATGTCCGGCCGGCTCGGCTCCACCGCCGCCACCCCGCAGGCCACCACCTTCCACTCCTTCTGCTACGCCCTGCTGCGCGCCCACCAGGACCCGGAGGACTACGCCGAACCACTGCGGCTGCTCTCCGGCCCCGAACAGGACGTCATGGTCCGCGAACTGCTGGCCGGCGGCGCCGAGGACGCCCGCGACGGCCGCGGCCGGATCGCCTGGCCGCTCGACCTGCGCGCCTGCCTGACCACCCGCGGCTTCGCCGACGAAGTCCGCGCCGTGCTCGCCCGCAGCCGCGAGCTCGGCCTCGGCGAGGCCGAACTCGAACGCTTCGCCCAGGGCGTCCAGCGCCCCGACTGGGCCGCCGCCGCGCACTTCCTCGCCGACTACCTCGACGTGCTCGACCTGCGCGGCGTCCTCGACTACGCCGAACTCGTCCACCGCGCCGTCCTGCTCGCCGAACGCCCCGAGATCGGCGAGGAACTGCGCCGCCGCTACGACGTCGTCCTCGTCGACGAGTACCAGGACACCGACCCCTCCCAGGTCCGGCTGCTGCGCCGGCTCGCCGGCGGCGGCCGCGACCTGATCGCCGTCGGCGACCCCGACCAGTCGATCTACGCCTTCCGCGGCGCCGACATCAACGGCATCCTCGACTTCCCCCAGGCCTTCCGCCGCCCCGACGGCACCCCCGCCGAGGTCAAGGTGCTGCGGGTCTCCCGCCGCTCCGGCGCCCTGCTGCTCGCCGCCTCCCGCGAACTCGCCCGCCGGATGCCGATGGGCCGGCTGCCCGCCGACAAACTCGCCCAGCACCGCGCCCTGCTGCCCTCCCGCGAGGGCGGCCGGGTCGAGGTGTACACCTACCCCACCCCCGGCGCCGAACTCGACTCGATCGCCGACCTGCTGCGCCGCGCCCACCTGGAGGACGGCGTGCCCTGGGGCGAGATGGCCGTCCTGGTCCGGGCCGGCGCCCGCTCCATCCCCGGCGTACGGCGGGCCCTCGGCGCGGCCGGCGTCCCGCTGGAGATCGACGGCGACGACCTGCCGCTGCGCGAGGAACCCGCCGTCGCCCAGCTGCTGCTCGCCCTGCGGGTCTGCGCCGAGCAGGCCGCCCGCGACAAGCGGGCCCTCCTCGACACCCCCGGCCCGCACACCCCCGACCCGCTCACCGAGGAGCTGGCCCACACCCTGCTCACCGGCCCGCTCGGCGGCCTCGACGGCTCCGACCTGCGCCGCCTCGGCCGCGCCCTGCGCGAGGAGGAACGCGCCGCCCTGCGCGCCGCCGCGCGCGCCGACGGCGGCTCCGACGGCCGTCCCGACGGCGTCCCCGCCGCCCCGCGCCCGGCCGGCGAACTGATCCGCGAGGCCCTCGCCGAACCCGAGCGGCTGATCGCCCTCGACCCGGCCACCGCCCGCCGCGCCCGCGACCTCGGCACCCTGCTGCGCAAGGTCCGCGAACTGCTGGCCGGCGGCTGCACCGCCGAGGACGCCCTGTGGGAGCTGTGGGACGGCAGCCGCCGCTGGCGCGAACGCCTGGAGCGCGCCGCCCTGCGCGGCGGCGCCGCCGGCCGCAACGCCGACCGCGACCTGGACGCGCTGTGCGCCCTGTTCGAGACCGCCGCCCGCGCCGAGGAGCAGGTCACCGGCCACCGCAGCGCCCTCGACCTGCTCGCCGAACTCGAAGCCCAGGACATCGCCGCCGACACCCTCACCGTCCGCACCGTCCGCCCCGAGGCGGTGCGGCTGATGACCGCCCACCGCTCCAAGGGCCTGGAGTGGCGCCTGGTCGTGGTCGCCGGCGTCCAGGACGGCCTCTGGCCCGACCTGCGCCGCCGCGGCTCCCTCCTGGAGGCCGACCGGATCGGCCGCGACGGCCTCGCCGAACCGCTCTCCCCGGCCGCCCTGCTCGGCGAGGAGCGCCGGCTCTTCTACGTCGCCGCCACCCGCGCCAAGGAACGGCTGATCGTCACCGCCGTCAAGGCGCCCGCCGACGACGGCGACGAACCCTCCCGCTTCCTGCGCGAGCTCTACCGCGAGGACGTCGACCCCCGGACCGGCAAGGTGGTGCGCCGCACCCCGCCGGTCACCGTCGAGGACGTCACCCACCGCCCGCGCCGCCCGCTCTCGGTGGCCGCCCTGGTCGCCGAACTGCGCGCCGTCACCGTCGACCCCGCCCGCTCGCCCGAACTGCGCCGCGCCGCCGCCGAACGCCTCGCCACCCTGGCCGCCGCCACCGACGAGGACGGGCTGCCGCTGGTGCCCGCCGCCCACCCCGACCGCTGGTGGGGCCTGGACGACGCCACCACCGCCCCCGAGCCGCTGCGCAGCGCCGACGCGCCCGTCCGGCTGTCCGGCAGCGGCCTGGAACAGCTGGAGAACTGCTCGCTGCAGTGGTTCCTCGACAAGGAGGTCAAGGCCCGCGCCCCCGGCACCGCCGCCCAGGGCTTCGGCAACGTGGTGCACGCCCTCGCCGACGAGGTCGGCTCCGGCCGCACCCCCGCCGACCTCTCCGTCCTGATGGCCCGCCTGGACACCGTCTGGGACGCCCTCGCCTTCGACGCCCCCTGGAAGTCCCAGCAGGAGAAGGGCGAGGCCCGCACCGCCCTGGAGCGCTTCCTCAACTGGCACGTCCTGGAGCGCGGCCGCGACCTGGTCGCCACCGAGCACGGCTTCGACGTCACCCTCGACGTCGGCGGCGTCTCGGTGCGCATCCGCGGCTCGATGGACCGGGTCGAGAAGGACCACGCCGGACGCGCCTACGTGGTCGACTTCAAGACCGGCAAGCAGATCCCCACCGACAAGTCGCTGCCCGAGCACAAGCAGCTCGCCGTCTACCAGCTGGCCGTCCGGGCCGGCGCCCTCAACGAGCTGCCCGGCTTCACCGAGCACCCCCCGGCCACCGGCGGCGCGGAACTCGTCCACCTGCGCGAGGCCGCCGCCAAGGCCGACCCGGACGCCCCCAAGGTGCAGCGGCAGGAGCCGCCCGAGGGCGAGCCGTGGATCGAGAACCTGCTCGCCGAGGCCGCCGGCAAGGTCCTCGCCGAACGCTTCGTCCCGCAGACCGGCGGCGGCTGCGACCGCTGCTCCTTCCGCCGCAGCTGCTCCGCCCAGCGCGACGGCGCCCAGCTGGTCGAGTAGCCGGTCGAGTAGCCGGGGTCACGTTCGCCGGGTGTCCGGAGTGTCGTCGGTGCCCGTTACGGTTGCGGGGTGACCGCCGTGCTCAGCCATCCCGACCAGCTCAAGGAGCTGCTGGGCATCCCGTTCAACCGGGAACAGATGGCGGCCATCGGCGCCCCCCTCGCCCCGGCCGTGATCGTGGCCGGCGCCGGCTCCGGCAAGACCACCGTGATGGCCGCCCGGGTCGTCTGGCTGGTCGGCTCCGGCGCCGTCCGGCCCGAGGAGGTGCTCGGCCTCACCTTCACCAACAAGGCCGCCGGCGAACTCGCCGAACGCGTCCGCACCGCCCTGCTCCGGGCCAGCGTCGCCGACCGGGACGAGGGCGAGCCGCTCGGCGAACCCGAGATCTCCACCTACCACGCCTTCGCCGGCCGCCTGCTCAAGGAGCACGGCCTGCGGATCGGCATCGAGCCGGACGTGCGGCTGCTCGCCGACGCGACCCGCTTCCAGCTCGCCGCCAAGGTGCTGCGCACCGCCCGCGGCCCCTTCCCCGCCCTCACCGGCACCTTCGCCAACCTGGTCGCCGACCTCACCGCCCTGGACGGCGAACTCGCCGAGCACCTGGTCGAGCCCGCCGCCCTGCGCGCCCACGACGAGCAGCTGCTCGACACCCTCGCCACCGTCAAGCTCGGCAACGACGACCTGCGGGCCGTCCCCGTCACCGCCCGCGCCCGGCTGGAACTGCTGCGCCTGGTCGAGGAGTACCGCCGCCGCAAGCGGGGCGCCGGGCTGATGGACTTCGGCGACCAGATAGCCGCCGCCGCCCGCCTCGCCCAGCAGCGCCCCGAGGTCGGCGAACTGCTCCGCGGCCAGTACCGGGTCGTCCTGCTGGACGAGTACCAGGACACCTCCGTCGCCCAGCGCCTGATGCTCGCCGGCCTGTTCGGCGCGGGCCCCGAGCACACCGGGGGCGGCCACCCGGTGACCGCCGTCGGCGACCCCTGCCAGGCCATCTACGGCTGGCGCGGCGCCTCCGTCGCCAACCTCGACGACTTCCCCCGGCACTTCCCGAAGGCCGACGGCCGCCCCGCCGACCGCTACGCGCTCAGCGAGAACCGCCGCAGCGGCGGCCGGCTGCTCGCCTTCGCCAACGAGCTCGCCGCCCCGCTGCGCGCCCTGCACGAGGGCGTCGAGGCGCTGCGCCCGGCACCCGGCGCCGAACAGGACGGCTACGTGCGGGCCGCGCTGCTGCCCACCCACGCCGAGGAGGTCGACTGGCTCGCCGACTCGATCGCCCACCTGGTGCGCACCGGCACCGCGCCCGGCCGGATCGCCGTGCTCTGCCGGGGCGGCGCGGCCTTCCCCGACATCCACGCCGCGCTCGTCGCCCGCGAGGTCCCGGTCGAGGTGGTGGGACTCGGCGGGCTGCTGCAACTGCCCGAGGTGGCCGACCTGGTGGCGGTCTGCGAGGTGCTCCAGGACCCGACCGCCAACGCCGCCCTGGTGCGCCTGCTGATCGGCCCGCGCTGGCGGATCGGCCCGCGCGACCTCGCCCTGCTCGGCCGCCGGGCCGCCGAACTGGTGCGCACCGAGCGGCCCGAGGGCGTGGAGGCGCTGGCCGCGGCCGTCGCCGAGGCCGACCCCACCGAGGTGGTCTCGCTGGCCGACGCGGTCGAGACCTTCCTCTCTCCCGGCGGGGAGGGCGACCAGCCCGACGACCTGCCGTTCTCCGCCGAGGCCAGGGTGCGCTTCGCCCGGCTCGCCGCCGAACTGCGCGAGCTGCGCCGCTCGCTGGCCGACCCGCTGATGGACGTGCTGCACCGGGTGCTGACCGTCACCGGCCTGGAGGTCGAGCTGTCCGCCTCCCCGCAGGCGCTGGCCGCCCGCCGGCGGGAGACCCTGCACGCCTTCCTGGACGTCGCCGCCTCCTTCGCCGACCTGGACGGCGACCCGGGCCTGGCCGCCTTCCTCGGCTTCCTGCGCGCCGCCCAGGAGCACGACCGCGGCCTGGACAGCAGCCTGCCCGGCGGCGAGGACACCGTGAAGGTGCTCACCGCGCACAAGTCCAAGGGCCTGGAGTGGGACGTGGTGGCCGTCCCCGGCCTGGTGAAGGGCGCGTTCCCGTCCGGCAGCCCGCGCGAACGCTGGACCAGCACCAAGCGCGTGCTCCCGCACGCCCTGCGCGGCGACCGCGCGACCCTGCCCGACGTGCGCGGCGGCTGGACGTCCAAGTCGATGGCCGCGTTCAAGAAGGAGCTGGCCGAGCACTCCGGCACCGAGGAACTGCGCCTGGGCTACGTCGCGTTCACCCGCCCCCGCGCCCTGCTGCTGGCCTCCGGGCACTGGTGGGGGCCCAGCCAGAAGACCGTCCGCGGCCCGTCCGCCTTCCTGGAGCAGCTGCGCGCCCACTGCGAGCGGCCCGGCGCCGGCGAGGTCGAGCACTGGGCCGAGCAGCCGGAGAAGGACGCCCGGAACCCGGCGCTGGCCGACGCCGTCGAGCGCCCCTGGCCGCTGCCGCTGGACCCGGCCGCCCAGCACGCCCGCCGCCGGGTCGCCGAGGTGGTGCGCACCCGCCTGGCCGGAGGGCCCGCGGGGGAGGCGGAACCCATGGCCGTCGAGGACCAGCGCCAGGTCGCCTCCTGGGACCGCGACCTGACCGCGCTGCTGGGCGAGTTGGAGCGCTCCCGGCGCACCGCCCGCGAGGTCCCGCTGCCGCCCGCGCTGTCCGCCACCCAGCTGCTGCGCCTGGCCGCCGACCCGGACGGCTTCGCGCACGAGCTGGCCCGGCCGATGCCGCGCCCCCCGCAGCCCGCCGCCCGGCGCGGCACCCGCTTCCACGCCTGGGTGCAGTCCCGGATCGAGCCGCTGCTGCTGATCGAGCCCGGCGCGCTGCCCGGCGCCGACGACGACGGCATCGAGGACGAGCGGGACCTGGAGCAGCTCAAGGAGGCGTTCCTGCGCACCCCGTACGCCCGGCGCCGGCCGTACCGGGTGGAGGCCCCGTTCCACCTGGTGCTCGCGGGGCGGGTGGTGCGCGGCCGGATCGACGCGGTCTACCGGGACGGTGACGGGGTGTCGGAATCCAGTGGTGCGTCACGCTACGAAGTGGTGGACTGGAAGACCCACCGGGAGGAGACCGCCGACCCGCTGCAGCTCGCCGTCTACCGGCTGGCCTGGGCGGAGCAGGCGGGCGTTGATCCCGAGCAGGTCACGGCGTCGTTCCTGTACGTCCGCAGCGGACGGATCGTACGTCCGGAGCGACTTCCCGACCGAAAAGAGTTGGAACGGCTCCTGATCGGGAACAGTGACTAATGAGTCACGCAGAGCACCCGAGTCATCGCGCCGACGTCCGAAACCTGTGCGTCGTGCACGTTTCGCGCCTATTGTGGGGTCGGTAACCGGTCAACCCCCGTACTCCGGCCGCCGGCGAGGCCCGCATTCCCTAACCCTCAGTCATCGCCGCAGGTGCCCACGGGCATCGGCGTCTTCTGCTGGAGAGACCGAAGTTGAGCGCGACCGGATGGATCAGAGAGCGGTTCACCGGGCCGACCCCGGGACCCGCACCGGGCACGACCGGCACCTGGCCGAGGACGGCGCTCGCGCTGCCCCTCCTCGGCATGGCGCTGATCGTCGCCCTCGACTACCTCAGCGGCACCGAGGTGACGGTCGAACCCGCCCTCACCGCCGTACCCGCGCTGGCCGCCGTGGTCAGCCGCCGCACCTGGTACCCGCTCGTCATCGGCCTGGGCACCGAGGCGGCGGCCTTCCTGATGGCCCTGCGCAGCGACGCGCTCGGCGAGTCCGTGCACGCCGCCAGCGTCATCGCGATCCTGCTGGTCGCCACGATCGGCTGGGTCAGCGCCACCCTGCGACTGCGCCAGGAACGCGCCCTGGCCGACGCCCAGTTGGTCGCCTCGATCGCTCGCCGGGTGCTGCTGCGGCCCGTCCCCGAACGGGTCGGCAGCGTGCGCGCCGCCGTCCACTACGAGGCCGCCGCCGCCCACGCCCGGATCGGCGGCGACCTGTACGAGGTCGTCAACACCCGGCACGGGGTGCGGGCCGTGGTCGGCGACGTCCGCGGCAAGGGCCTCGGCGCGGTCGAGACCGCCGCCGCCGTCCTCGGCGCCTTCCGCGAGGCCGCCCACCAGGAGCCCGCCCTCGACCGGGTGGCCGGCTGGCTGGCCGTCAGCCTCGACCGCGCCCTGCACGAGAACGACCACCCCGGCGTGGAGGAGGAGTTCGTCACCCTGGTCCTGATCGGGGTCGGACCGGACGGCACCGCCGAACTCGTCAACTGCGGCCACCCCGCGCCGCTGCTGCTCCGCGGCGGCCTGGTCCACCCGCTCGAACTCGCCGAGACCGTACCGCCGTTGGGCGTGCTCGACCCGGCCGACGTCCGCCCCCCGGTGCACCGGGTACCGCTGCTGGCCGGCGACCGGGTGCTGCTGTTCACCGACGGGATGATCGAGGCCCGCGACCGCTCCGGCACCTTCTACCCGCTCGCCGAGCGCTTCCCGCGCTGCGCCGACGGCCACCCCGCGGACGTCCTGCAGCGCCTGCACGAGGACGTGGTGCGCCACGTCGGGCGCCAGCTCGGCGACGACGCGGCCATGCTGCTCCTGCAGTACGACCCGACCCCGCCCGCCCTCGCCCACCTGCCCCAGCAGGCCGGCCTCCTGATCAAGCGGTAGCCGGAACGCCCTACAGCGACACCCGGACCAGCAGCGGCCGGTGGTCCGACACCCCGGCGTGCGGCGCCGCCGCCGGACCCACCACGGCCCGCGGCACGCCGACCGCCAGCACGTGGTCGAACTGCACCGCCGGCCGGTGCGCCGGGTAGGTCGGCGTGCGCGCCAGGTCGTACCAGCCCTGCAGCCGGGCCCGCGGCTCGCGCACCCGCCGCCGGCGCGCGGTGCCCAGCCCGGCGCCCAGCGCCGGCCGGGCCCGGCGGGCCGCCCGCAGCTCCCGCACCCGTGCCCGCGGTGCGGTGCGCTCCAGCGCCGTCGCCCCGCCCAGCACCGTGCGCGGCACCGCGCCGATCAGGTTGAAGTCCCCCAGCACCAGGTACGGCTGCGGCAGGTCGGCGATCCAGCGCCGGATCCCGGCCAGCTGCGCCATGTTCCAGCCCGGCACGAAGGACAGGTGCGCGGCCACCACCGTGAACGGGCCGCGCTCGCCCTCCAGCACGGCCGCCAGCGCGGCCCGGGGCTCGTCCGGCACCGGGGTCAGCCCGCGCCGCCCGGCCACCCGCAGCGGCAGTCCGAACGGTGCCGGGGCGAACCGGCGGGCCCGCCAGTGCCGCACCGGCAGCCTGGTCAGCAGCGCCGTGCCGTACGAGGGCGGGGCGCCGTCGCCGACCTCGGCCGGTCCGTACACCCGCAGCCCGGCGGGCCCGGACGGCTCCGGCACCCAGCCGGCCACCGGCGCCGGGCGCCCGTGCAGCGCGGCGGCGAAGCGCCAGTCGCCGGCGCCCATCGCGGCGGCCGCCACCGCCGCCTGGTCGGTGCCGCCCGAGCGCGCCTGGTGCCGGTCCACCTCCTGGAGGGCCAGGACGTCGGCGTCCAGTGCGGCCACCGCCTGCGCCAACGGGGCGCCCGCGTCGGCCGGGTAGGGCAACGGGGTGCCGTCCGGGGCGAGGGGCTGGCCGTGCAACAGGTTGAAGGTGGCGATGCGCAACTGGCTCACACCGCACGACGGTACCGGAGGGGGCGCGGCTTGAGGCCGCAGGGCATACCGGGTATACATACTGAGTATGTCCATCCGCCACGGTCTGCTCGCCCTGCTCGACCAGGGCCCCCGCTACGGCTACCAACTGCGCACCGAGTTCGAGGCGCGCACCGGCGCCACCTGGCCGCTCAACGTCGGGCAGGTCTACACCACCCTGTCCCGCCTGGAACGCGACGGCCTGGTCGAGGCCGCCGGGGAGGACGAGGAGGGCCACCAGTTCTACGCCGTCACCGACGCCGGCCGCGCCGAACTGCGGGCCTGGTTCGACACCCCGGTGCCCCGCACCAGCCCCCCGCGCGACGAACTGGCCATCAAGCTCGCGATGGCCGTGACCGTCCCCGGGGTGGACGTCTCCGCCGTCGTCCAGGGCCAGCGCCGGCACAGCATCAAGGCCCTCCAGGACTACACCCGGCTCAAGGGCCGCGCCCTCGCGGGCGAGACCAGACCCGGCGCCGTCCCCTCCGAGAGCAACGAACTCGCCTGGCTGCTCGTCCTCGACCAGCTGATCTTCCAGACCGAGGCCGAGATCCGCTGGCTCGACCACTGCGAGACCAGGCTCGCCCAACAGGCCGAACTCCGGCAGGCCAAGGCCGCCGAAGCCGCCCGCGACGGTGCCGCGAAACCCAAGCGGCTCGGCCGCCGCACCCGCGCCTGAGACGCACCCGCAAGCCGTACCCGCGCCCGAGCGGCGCCCGGCCACCCGACACCCGGCCGGCGCCCCGGCGGCGCCCCACCCGTACCCAGCCGTACCCAGCACAAGGGGGGAACCGTGTCCCACACCCAACAGCCCCGGCCGACACCGGTGCTGCACCTGGAGAACGTCACCCGCGTCCACGGCCAGGGCGCCGCCGAGGTCCAGGCCCTGCGCGGCGTCGACCTCAAGGTCCACCCCGGCGAGTTCGTCGCCGTCATGGGCCCCTCCGGCTCCGGCAAGTCCACCCTGCTCACCCTGGCCGGCGGCCTCGACAGCCCGACCACCGGCCAGGTCCTGGTCGAGGGCGTCTCCCTCGGCGGGCTCACCCGCAAGAGGCTCGCCCAGGTCCGCCGCCGCTCCATCGGCTACGTCTTCCAGGACTACAACCTGATACCGGCCCTCACCGCCGCCGAGAACATCTCGCTGCCGCGCGAACTCGACGGCGTCTCCGCCCGCGCCGCCCGCCGCGAAGCCCTCGCCGCCCTGGAGGAGCTCGGCATCCCCGAACTCGCCGACCGCTTCCCCGACGACATGTCCGGCGGCCAGCAGCAGCGCGTCGCCATCGCCCGCGCCCTGATCGGCGACCGCCGCCTCGTCCTCGCCGACGAACCCACCGGCGCCCTCGACTCCACCACCGGCGAAGCCGTCCTCGCCGTGCTGCGCGCCCGCTGCGACGCCGGCGCCGCCGCCATGATGGTCACCCACGAGGCCCGGCACGCCGCCTGGGCCGACCGCGTCGTCTTCCTGCGCGACGGCCGCATGGTCGACGAGTCCGTCAGCCAGGACGCCGCCAGCCTGCTCGTCAGCGCCGCCGCCAACAGCCAGGCCGCCGGCAGCAAGCAGGTGGACGAGTGAAGCCCAGCGCCTGGCGGCTCGCCCTGCGCATCGCCCGCCGCGACGCCCTGCGCGCCAAGGGCCGCAGCGCCCTGGTCGTCGCCATGGTCGCGCTGCCCGTCCTCGGCGTCACCGGCGCCGACGTGTTCTTCCGCAGCGCCACCCTCGAACCCTCCGAACGCGTCGTGCGCACCATGGGCCGCGCCGACGCCCACCTGGAGATGCCCGACCGCGGCGCCTCCATCCTGCAGGCCCCCGACCCGGGCGACCAGTCCTACCGCGTCCTCAGCCCCAAGTACGAGACCAAGGACGGCGCCGCCCCCCAGTACACCCCCGCCCAGCAGCGCGCCCGCGACACCGAACCCGCCCGGCTCGCCCAGCAGTTGCTGCCGCCCGGCAGCACCCTGGTGCCGCACGTCGAAGGCCCGCAGACCGCCGCCAGCAGCACCGAGGGCCTGCTCACCACCCGCACCGGCGAGGCCGACCTGACCGACCCGGTCTGGCGCGGCCTGGTCGACGTGGTCGAGGGCAGCGCCCCCGTGAACGACCAACAGGCCGCCGTCACCCGCGAGTTCCTCAACCGCTCCGGCCTGCGGATCGGCGACCGCACCACCGTCCGCGGCCTGGAGTCCAGCCCCTTCACCATCACCGCCGTCGTCGAGTACCCCGGCGACCTCAAGAGCACCGAGATCCTCGCCCGCCCCGGCACCCTGGTCGGCAAGCTCCCGAACGCCAACCCGAACATGGGCTCCGACTCCAACCCCGTCGACCGCTGGCTGGTCAAGCTCCCGGCCGGCGCCGTCCTCGACTGGGCCAAGGTCACCGAACTCAACGGCTACGGCTTCCTCGTGGCCTCCCGCACCGTCGTGCTCGACCCGCCCCCGCGCGCCCAGGTGCCCTACTACACCGAGCTGGACCGGATCCGCGGCGCCAGCGGCACCGCCCTGCTCGACCGCACCTCCGTCGTCATCCTCGGCACCGTCGTCGGCATGGCCCTGCTGGAGATCGTCCTCCTCGCGGGCCCCGCCTTCGCCGTCGGGGCCCGACGCTCGCGCCGGCAGCTCGGGCTGCTCGCGGCCGCGGGCGGTGACCGCGCCAACGTCCGCGCGGTCGTCCTCGGCGGCGGCATCGTCCTCGGCCTCACCGGCGCCGCCGTCGGCCTCGGCCTCGGCATCGGCCTGGTCGCCCTGCTGCGCACCCAGGCCGAGGAGTACTCCGGCGCCCGCTTCGGCCACTTCAACCTCCAGCCGCTCGACCTGCTCGGCGTCCTCCTGGTCGGCCTGGTCACCGGACTGCTCGCCGCCATCGTGCCCGCCGTCCAGGCCTCCCGGCAGGACGTCGTCTCCGCGCTCACCGGCCGCGACTCGCTCAAGCCCCCCAGCCGCAAACTGGCCCTGCTCGGCCTGCTGATGCTCGCCGGCGGCGCCGCCCTCGCCCTGGTCGGCGCGACCAGCGGCTTCTCCAGCCGCACCCTCGCCGTCCTCGGCGGCTCGCTCATCGCCGAACTCGGCATGGTCGCCCTCACCCCGTACCTGGTCGGCCTGTTCGGCAAGCTCGGCCGCTGGCTCTCGCTCGGCCCCCGGCTCGCCCTGCGCGACTCCGTCCGCCACCGCGGCCGCACCGCACCCGCCGTCGCCGCCGTGATGGCCGCCGTCGCCGGCTCCGTCGCCGTCAACGTCTTCCTCGCCAGCTACGACGAGCAGTACCGCCGCGAGTACGCCGCCGCCGGCCCGGCCGGCGCCGTCATCCTCAACAGCGGCTTCGGCAACACCACCGAGGCCAAGCTGCTCCCGCAGATGCGCGACACCGTGGAACGCTCCATCCCCGGCCTCGGCCCGCGCGCCGACGTCTCCCACGTCGACCTCAAGGGCGACTGCCAGTCCGGCTCCTACTGCGGCTACATCCAGGTCATGCCGCCCAAGGAGCGACGCTGCCCGGTCTTCGACCGCGACAGCCCGGCCGGACCGGACGAGATCAAGCGGGTGATGAACACCGACCCGCGCTGCCAGATCCACGAACGCGGCGGCAGCCAGTACGGCGACCTCGCCGCCGGCGACGCCACCCTGCTGCGCAACCTCTACGGCGTCACCGACCCGGCGGCCGTTCAGGCCCTCGCCGCCGGCAAGGCCGTGGTCTTCGACCCGCGCTACTACAAGGACGGCAAGGTAGCCCTGCGGTACACCGAACCGGTCGCCGCGAGCGCCGACGGCTCCGCCCCCAAGCCCAAGGAGACCGAGACCGAGGTCGACGCCGTCCTCGCCCCCTCCGTACTGCCGGCCCCCGGCCAGATCGTCATCACCCCGGACACCGCCACCCGCCTCGGTTTCAGCACCAGGCCGGCCGGCTCGGTCTGGCTCCCCGCGGCCGCACCCTCCGACGGCGACCAGCAGAAGGCCGACGGCGCACTCGCCAAGCTCACCGACCGCACCGTGCTCGACGTCGAACGCGGCTACCAGTCCAAGGCCGGACTCGTCGGCCTCGGCCTGGCCGGCTTCGCCGCCCTCGTCGCCCTCGGCGCCGCCGGCATCGCCACCGGACTGGCCGCCGCCGACTCCCAGCGCGACCTGACCACCCTCGCAGCGGTCGGCGCCGAACCGCGCATCCGGCGCACGCTGTCCGGCTTCCAGTGCGGAGTGATCGCTGCCATGGGCACCCTGCTCGGCGTCATCAGCGGCGTCGTCCCGGCCGTCGCCCTGCGCAAGGTCCAGGGACTCGCGGCCGGCTACCCCGGGATCAGCCCGGAGGAGCTCGCCAACAAGGGGGCCGTGGTCTTCCCCTGGGCCACCATCGGCACCACCGTCGTGGTGCTGCCGCTGCTCGCGGCCGGCCTGGCCGCGCTGCTCACCCGCTCGCGGATCTCGCTGCTGCGCCGCACCGGCTGAGGCCCGCCGCCCGGGTGGGACCGGTGCCCGGCCCCGGCCGCCCCCGACCGCCGCGCCCGGCCCCGGCCGCCCCCGACCGCCACCCCTTTGCCACCCCCGTCGCCCCTCCCGGCGGCGGGGGTGACGGAGGTTACAGGCCCGACGGCGTCCGGCACCCGGAGGGCCGGGGCGGGCACCCGCACGGGCGAACTACAGTCGTCGGTATGACGAGTACCCCGGACAGCGCCGTCCGCTCCTACATCGACCAGCACCAGGCCGCCTTCCTCGCCGACCTCTCCGAGTGGCTGGCGATCCCCTCCGTCTCCGCCGACCCGGAGCGCGCCGGCGACGTGCGCCGCTCCGCGGACTGGCTGGCCGCCAAGCTGCGCGGGACCGGCTTCCCGGTGGCCGAGGTGTGGGAGACCGACGGGCTGCCGGCCGTGTTCGCCGAGTGGCCGTCCGGGGACCCGTCCGCGCCGACCGTCCTGGTCTACGGGCACCACGACGTGCAGCCCGCGGCGAAGGAGGACGGCTGGGACACCGAGCCGTTCACCCCGACCGTGGTCGGCAACCGGCTGTACGCGCGCGGCGCCGCCGACGACAAGGGCCAGGTGTTCTTCCACACCCTGGGCGTGCGCGCCCACCTGGCCGCCACCGGCCGCACCGCGCCGGCCGTCAACCTCAAGCTGCTGATCGAGGGCGAGGAGGAGTCCGGCTCGCCGCACTTCGCCGACCTGGTCCGGCGCGAGGCCGGCCGGCTGGCCGCCGACGTGGTGGTCATCTCCGACACCGGGATGTGGTCCGAGACCACCCCGACCGTCTGCACCGGCATGCGCGGCCTCGCCGACGCCCAGCTCGACCTGTACGGCCCGGACACCGACATCCACTCCGGCTCCTTCGGCGGCGCCGTGCCCAACCCGGCCGAGGTCGCGGCCGAGCTGACCGCCGCCCTGCACGACGCCGACCGGAAGGTCGCGATCCCGGGCTTCTACGACGGGGTCGTCGAGCTGACCGAGCGCGAGCGCGAGCTGTTCGCCGAACTGCCCTTCGACGAGGCGCAGTGGCTGCGCGTCGCCAAGTCGTACGGCACCCGCGGCGAGGCCGGGTACTCCACCCTGGAGCGGGTCTGGGCCCGGCCCACCGCCGAGGTCAACGGCATCTGGGGCGGCTACACCGGCCCCGGCGGCAAGACCATCGTGCCGTCCTCGGCGCACCTCAAGCTGTCCTTCCGGCTGGTCGCCGGGCAGGAGGTGGAGAAGGTCCGCGAGGCCGTCCGGTCCTGGGTCGCCGAGCAGGTCCCCGAGGGCATCCGGTACGAGCTGGTCTTCCCCGGCGCGACCCGGCCCTGCCTGACCCCGCTGGACCACCCGGCGCTGCAGTCCACCGTCCGCGCGATGGGCCGCGCCTTCGGGCAGAAGATCCTCTTCACCCGCGAGGGCGGCTCCGGCCCCGCCGCCGACCTCCAGGACGTGCTGGGCGCACCGGTGCTGTTCCTCGGCATCTCGGTGCCCTCGGACGGCTGGCACTCGGTCAACGAGAAGGTCGAGCTGGACCTGCTGGCCAAGGGCGTCGAGACCGCCGCCTACCTGTGGGGCGACCTGGCCGAGAACTTCCGGCCCGGCGCGTGAGCCGCCGCGCCCGCGGAACAGCAGTCAGATCACTCATCCGGATGATTCACCACGTGGGGATGGAACGACGTGAGCACCGAGCCTGAGACCGAGCGCCCGCGAGCCCTGGCCCTGGCCAGGGCCGGGGTGGAGCGGGCCGCCGAGCACCGGTTCGACGAGCCCTGGCTGGCCGCGGCCTGGAGCCACCCCGCCACCCGGGTGCTGCCGATCGCCGGCGGCGAGGCCTTCGTCGTGGACACCGCCGAGGGCACCGAACTCGTCCTGCTGCCCTCCTTCGAGGCGCCGCAGACCGGGGACCGCTACTTCCTCGGCACCGACCGGGACGGCGTCTCGTACTTCGCGCTGGCCGGCGAGAGCCTGCCCGGCCGGCTGGACGGCGACGCCCGCCCCGCCGGGCTGCGCGAGGTCGGCGCGATGCTGTCCGACCGGGACTCCGGGCTGCTGGTGCACGCCGTCGCCCTGGAGCACTGGCACCGGCTGCACAGCTTCTGCTCGCGCTGCGGCCACCCCACCGAGAAGGCGGGCGCCGGGCACGTGCGGCGCTGCACCTCCTGCGCGGCCGAGCACTACCCGCGCACCGACCCGGCGGTGATCATGGTGATCACCGACGAGCAGGACCGCTGCCTGCTCGGCCGCCAGGCGCTCTGGCCGGAGGGCCGCTGGTCCACGCTGGCCGGGTTCGTCGAGCCGGGGGAGTCGATCGAGCAGGCGGTCGCCCGCGAGGTGCACGAGGAGGCGGGGGTGCGGGTCGGCGAGGTCCGCTACGTCGCCAGCCAGCCCTGGCCGTTCCCGTCCAGTCTGATGCTCGGCTTCACCGGCAAGGCGCTGCCCGGCGGCACCGAGATCACCGTGGACGGCGAGGAACTGGCCGAGGCGCGCTGGTTCTCCCGCGAGGAACTGCGGGCCGGGATGGAGGCCGGGGAGATCCTGCCGCCCTCCGGCATCTCGATCGCCCGCCACCTGGTCGAGCTCTGGTACGGCGAGCCGCTGCCCTCGGCGGCGCGCTGGTAGTCCCGGTATTCGGCCGTCCGGTCGTCCGGTTGTCCCGTCATCCGGCTATCCCGTCGTCCGGTCATCGGGCGATCCGGTCATCCGGTACGGATTTCCGGGACGCCCGAGGAGAAGGGGGCGCGTGGCTCTTGCCGCGCGCCCCCTATTTCCTTTTCGAGCTCTTCCCGAACCCGCCACGATCGTCTGTTCGTAACCGGACGGGCCAGTTCTGCTACCGCGGGGCACTCCGGCGCCCCCACCGTCAACCCGCGCGGACGACATTGCCGGAAACGGCTGAAACCGCGTCACCGCGCTCGCTACATTCACTCGGGTGACAATCCCCCGGGGCTCCGCCCAATCCCCCAAATACCAGCGCCTCGCCGCCGACCTGCGCCGCCGGATCGCCGAAGGCGAGTTCACCGCCGCCGCCGCCCTCCCGGTCGAGAGCGAACTGGAACGCCAGTACGGCGTCGCCCGCAACACCGTCCGCCTCGCCGTCGACGTCCTGGTCAACGAAGGCCGGCTGGTCCGCCTCCAGGGCAAGGGCACCTACCTGCGCGAACACCCCGTGCTCGACCACCGCGCCTACGGCCCCACCCTGACCCCCGCACCGCGCGACTGCCTCGCCGCCCCCTCCACCGTCTACCTCGGCGAGGCCGCCGAAGCCGGGCGCGAACTCAGCACCGACTTCGAGATGATGATCGTCCGGGCCCGCGTCGACATCGCCGAACGCCTCGGACTGCGCCCCGGCGAGGCCATCGTCGTCCGCCGCCAGCTGCGCCTGCTCGACCGCGAGCCGTACTCCATCGAGGAGAGCCACTACCGGGCCGGACTCGCCGCCGGCACCCCGCTGATGGAACCCGACCCCGTCGAAGGCGGCGACGAAGCCGTCCTCGCCACCCTCGGCCGCACCGAGATCGGCGCCGTCGACCACCTCGTCGCCCGGATGCCCGGCCCCGAGGAGGCCCAGTGGTTCCAGGGCGGCCCCGGCGTCCCGCTGATGGTCCAGACCCGCGTCACCTACGACCGGCGCGGCCCCGTCCGGGTCATCGAGACCCGCTACTCCGCCGACCGCAGCCGACTCGTCTACGGCATCGGCGACCTCGGCGCGCGCACCAGCCTGCCCGCCCCCGCCGCCCCCGTCGACCCCGCCCGGGCCGACGCGCAGTGACGCGCGCCGACCCCGGCGGACCCGGCGACCCAGAGTGGACCGGGGCGGATCCCGGCGGACCCGGGCGGACCGTGGCGGGTCAGGCCGCGAGGGCCTTCTTGACCTGGATCAGGCTCGGGTTCGTCATCACGACCTGCTCCCCGCCGCCCACCGGCTGCACCAGCACCGTCGGCACCGTCTGGTTGCCGCCGTTCACCGACTCGACGAACGTCGCCGACGCCGGGTCCTCCTCGATGTTGATCTCGGTGTAGCCGATGCCCTCGCGGTCCAGCTGGCTCTTGAGCCGGTTGCAGTAACCACACCAGGTCGTGCTGTACATCGTCACGCTGCCGGACATCGAGGGGGCTCCTTCGAAAGAGGGGTTCGTACGTTCTGACAGCCGCAACGTCCACCGGGTGGCAGTCATTCCGGCCCCAGGACGCACGGAGCAGAGCGATCATCCTGCGATCGCACCGGGCCTGTGGACAACCCCGCCCCCGTTGTCCCAGCGGGCTGAGAGGATGGAACGCATGCAGGAAGACCTCTTGAGCGGCAGCCCCTACGACGGCCCCCACGGCTCCCCCTGGGCCGACCCCGGCACCGCCACGGGCCCCGACGCCGTCCTCGCCGGGCTCGACCCCGAACAGCGCGCCGTCGCCACCGCCCTGCACGGCCCCGTCTGCGTCCTCGCCGGCGCCGGCACCGGCAAGACCCGCGCCATCACCCACCGGATCGCCTACGGCGTGCGCAGCGGCGTCTACCAGCCCCAGCAGGTCCTCGCCGTCACCTTCACCGCCCGCGCCGCCGGCGAGATGCGCGGCCGACTGCGCCAGCTCGGCGCCGACGGCGTCCAGGCCCGCACCTTCCACGCCGCCGCCCTGCGCCAGCTCCAGTACTTCTGGCCCCGCGCCGTCGGCGGCCCGGTGCCCCAGCTGCTCGAACGCAAGGTCCAGCTCGTCGCCGAGGCCGCCGGCCGCTGCGGACTGCGCGTCCAGCGCACCGAACTGCGCGACCTCACCGCCGAGATCGAATGGGCCAAGGTCACCCAGACCGCCCCCGAGGACTACCCCGCCGCCGTCGCCAAGTCCGGCCGCGAAGCCCCCCGCGACCCGGCCGAGACCGCCCAGGTCTACCGCGTCTACGAGGAGACCAAGACCCGCCGCGGCAACATCGACTTCGAGGACGTCCTGCTCCTCACCGCCGCCATCCTGGAGGACCGGCCCGACATCGCCGACCAGGTCCGCAGCCAGTACCGGCACTTCACCGTCGACGAGTACCAGGACGTCTCCCCGCTCCAGCAGCGCCTGCTCGACCGGTGGACCGGCGACGGCGGCGGCGCCAGCCTGTGCGTCGTCGGCGACGCCAGCCAGACCATCTACTCCTTCACCGGCGCCACCCCCGACTACCTGCTCAACTTCCGCGGCCGCCACCCCGAGGCCACCGTCGTCAAACTCGTCCGCGACTACCGCTCCACCCCCCAGGTCGTCCACCTCGCCAACGGACTGCTCTCCCAGGCCCGCGGCGAGGCCGCCCGCCACCGCCTCGAACTCGTCTCCCAGCGCGAGGCCGGCCCCGAACCCGTCTACACCGAGTACGAGGACGAACCCACCGAGGCCGAGACCACCGCCCGCCGGATCAAGGACCTCATCGCCGCCGGCGTGCGCGCCAGCGAGATCGCCGTCCTGTTCCGCACCAACGGCCAGTCCGAGGTCTACGAGCAGGCCCTCGCCGACCTCGGCGTCCCGTACCAGCTCAAGGGCGCCGAACGCTTCTTCGAGCGCCCCGAGGTCCGCGACGCCGGCGTCCTGCTGCGCGGCGCCGCCCGCGCCGCCGCCGACCCCCTCACCGCCGGCGCCCCCGACCTGGCCGGCCAGGTCCGCGCCGTCCTCGCCAGCCGCGGCTTCACCCCCGAACCGCCCGCCGGCTCCGGCGCCGTCCGCGACCGCTGGGAGTCCCTCGCCGCCCTCGTCCGGCTCGCCGAGGAGTTCGAGCGCACCCGCACCGCCGAAGGCCTGGACACCGACCTCGCCGCCTACGTCGCCGAACTCGACGCCCGCGCCGCCGCCCAGCACGCCCCGGCCGTCGAAGGCGTCACCCTCGCCTCCCTGCACGCCGCCAAGGGCCTCGAATGGGACGCCGTCTTCCTCGTCGGCCTCACCGAGGGCACCCTGCCGATCATCTACGCCAAGACCGACGAACAGGTCGAAGAGGAACGCCGCCTCCTCTACGTCGGCGTCACCCGCGCCCGCAAGCACCTCAGCCTCTCCTGGGCCCTCTCCCGCTCCCCGGGCGGCCGTGCCTCCCGCAAGCCCAGCCGCTTCATGGACGGGCTGCGCCCCGGCTCCACCGCCCCGGGCGCGCGCACCGGCGCGCGGGGCGGGCGGGGGGGCGTCGAGCCCGGCGAGCGCTCCGCCGCCCGGCGGGTCCGCGGCCCGGTCAAGTGCCGGGTCTGCGACAAGGCGCTCACCGACGCCGTCGAACGCAAGCTGCGCCGCTGCGAGGACTGCCCGTCCACGATGGACGAGGCGCTCTACGAACGCCTGCGCGACTGGCGGGCCGCGCAGGCCAAGGGGCAGGGCGTCCCGGCGTACGTGGTGTTCACCGACGCGACGCTGATGGCGATCGCCGAGGACGTGCCCGCGAACCGGCAGGAACTGGCCCTGATCTCGGGGGTCGGCGCCATGAAGCTGGACAAGTACGGGGCCGCCGTGCTCTCGTTGTGTGCGGGGGAGGAGCCCGAGGAGGATTCGGACGGCGTCGAGGACGACGGTCCGGTCGATCCGGCGTGAGCCGGCACGGGCGCGGTCCAGGGGACTGCTCGGGGGACTTCGCAACCGCCGCGGAACGTCGCGCGGACCGTGCCGTCGATGGCGCCGCGTGAACTCGCGTGAAAAATAGTTTGCGCGGCATACCGGGAGCGCAATAGCCTGCCGGAGCGGTCAAGGGGACGCGGTCGCACGGGGTGAGACCTGTGCCGATTCCCCACGCCACACAGCTTCACCCGCTTCACGCTTCACCCGCTTCACGCTTCACCAGCTTCACCGAGACAGACATCCGAACATTCGGAGCCAGGGAAACCAGGCTCCGCGAGACGCCGAGAGGAGGCGAAGACAGTGGGAAACATCATGATCACCAAAATGACTGGCCAGACCGTTGTCGCTGCCTCCCTGCGTGCCGCCCGTCTGCGGGCGCTCGCCGAGCTCGGTGGAACCGGTCTGGGTCTCGACACCACCGGTGTCTCCGTCGCCTCCGCTGTCAGTGGTCTTGGACACACTGATCTGTGCCCCACGGGCGGCAGGAGTGTCGAAGGCATCGTCGTCGAGACCGGTCTGTCCCGTGGCTGGGCGCAGGTCGGCACGTCGCGCCCCGAGTGCGACCAGCGACCGCTCCAGGCACCGAAGTCAGTCGTAATCGCCGCGATGCATGGCGACTATGCGCAGGCCGTCGGTGCCGGAAACGCCCAGAAGCAGAACGAGCAGCAGATCAACCAGGCCAAGGCCGCCTTTATCGGCGCCGAGGCCGTCCGGATGCGGGCCTTCCGCGGGCCTGAACCCTGGAGAGAACGAACCTGAGTCAGCCTCAGGTCGGCACCTCCAGGGCCGCGGAACCCGTCACACCGGGATCCGCGGCCCTTCTGTTTTGTCCGGTACGCAAGACCACCCAGGCCCTCCGGGGCCTCCGGCCCAGCACCACCAGTTCCCTGGGCCGGAACCACTGAGAAGACGAGGAAGACGCCCACAGTGTCCACGGTCATCACGCCGCCCATCCCGTCCGTACCGCCGACAAGCCAGATCACCAAGGCCGACCAGGCCGACCCTCCGGAGGTTCCGTTCATGCAGCTCAACTCGATCGAGCAGGCCGAGGCGCTCGGTTTCCCCATCCCCTGCCGCGCCTTCGACCCCGAGGTCTTCTTCGCCGAGACGCCCGCCGACGTCGAGTACGCGAAGTCCCTCTGCGGCACCTGCCCGGTGAAGGAGGCCTGCCTCGCGGGCGCCCTGGAGCGGCGCGAGCCGTGGGGCGTCTGGGGCGGCGAACTGTTCGTCCAGGGTGTCGTCGTGGCCCGCAAGCGGCCGCGTGGGCGTCCGCGCAAGACCGAGGTCATGGCGTGAACCCCGCCCACGACGCCAGGGCAGTCCGCCGGGGAGAGCAGCCCCCGCTGGACAGCGCCCTCCGCCGGTCCGTACGGATCGCCGCCGCCAAGGCCGACGCAGCAGCCCGCACCGTCCCATTTCCGAGCACGCACCACGAGCAGGACCACCACATGACCCCCGCCGCCATCGATCCGACCGTCCGCGCTGAGCAGACCACCGAACTTCAGATCCAGAACAGGACCCTCGAAATGCAACTCCTGCATGAATCCCTGGCCCGTGCCCATATGCAAGACAGGCTCCACGAGGCCGAGGAACAACGCCTCGTCAGCCGGGTCGTCCGGGCCCGCAAGCTCCGGCAGCGGGCCGAGCGGGCCTCGCTGCGCGCCCGCAAGGCGCTCGCCGTCGCGCTGATGTAGCGCCGGCACAGGCGGTTCGCCGCCGATCCGCTTGACCCCCGTCGTGCCGCAGGCCGCCCCCCGTTCCCGGGGAGCGGCCTGCGGCCGTTGTGCTTGTGCGCGGCGCCCGCTCCCGGGCGGTCGGCTCAGTCGCGGGCGGGCTTGGCGGCCTTGGGCGGCTTCGCGGACTTGGTGGGCTTGCCGGGCGGGGCGGACGCGGTGCGCTTCGCGGGCTCGGCCGGGCCGCCCGCCCCGGCGGGCTTCGCGGGGCGCTCACCGGAGAACTCGGGCAGCCACTCCAGCATCTCGGCGCGGAACGGCGCCTTGGCGCCCAGCTGGCACAGCACCCCGATGGTGCTCAGCGTCACCCGGTGGATCAGCAGGTACGAGGGCGGCAGGTTCAGCTGCTTGCCCAGGTTGTAGGCGGGCGAGCGCGGATCGGCGATCCGGGCCGCCTGGGCCCGCATCCAGACCCGGGTGAAGTGGAAGCTGTCCACCGCCGCCGGCTCGATGATCGGCAGCAGGTAGTCCAGCACCGCGTCCGGGTCCAGCTCGATCGAGGGCTTCACGAAGCCCTCCTCGCGCAGCATCGTGAGCACGCCCGCCGCGTCGCCGTCCAGGGCCATCCGCAGCGAGGCCCCGATCGGCGCGGGCAGCCCGCCCGGCACACGGTCCACGGTGCCGAAGTCCAGCACGCCCAGCCGCCAGCCCCCGATCGGGCCGTCGTCCTTCAACAGCCGGAAGTTGCCCGGGTGCGGGTCCGCGTGCAGCAGCCCCGTCCGTGACGGGCCCGCGAACAGGAACCGGGCCAGCAGCTGCCCGGCGCGGTCGCGCTCCTCCTGGGTGCCGTTCGCGATCACCTCGGACAGCGGAGTGCCGTCCATCCACTCGGTGATCAGCACCTGGTCGGCCTGCGCCACCACGACCGGCACCACGATGTCCGGGTCACCCGCGAACTCCTCGGCGTGCCGGCGCTGGGCCTGGGCCTCCAGCTCGTAGTCCAGCTCCTCCGAGACGCGCTCGCGCAGCTCGGTGATCAGCGGCTTGATGTCCAGCCCGGGGATCAGCGGGCCGAGCAGCCAGGCCACCCGGGACAGCTGGGAGAGATCGGCGAGCAGGGCCTCGCCCGCACCCGGGTACTGCACCTTGACGGCGACCCGTCTGCCGTCGTGCCAGACCGCGCGGTGCACCTGGCCGATCGAGGCGGCCGCCGCCGGACGGTCGTCGAACTCCAGGAACAGCTCGCGCCAGCCCTCCCCGAGCCGCTCGGCCAGGGCGGTGTGCACCTTGGCGGCGGGCATCGGGGGAGCGGCGTCCTGCAGCTTGGTGAGCGCCGCCCGGTACGGACCGGCGACCTCCTCGGGCAGCGCGGCCTCGAAGACGGACAGCACCTGCCCGAACTTCATCGCCCCGCCCTTGAGCTCGCCCAGCACCTTGAACAGCTGGTCGGCGGTGGCCTGCTGGAGCTCGGCCGTCACCACCTCGGCGGACCGGCCACCGATGCGCCTGCCCAGTCCGAGCGTGGCGCGACCGGCTATGCCCAGCGGCAGGGCGGCGAGCCGTGCCGTTCGGGTCACTGCCTTGCGCGGAAGATCGCTCACCCGGGCCTCCAATCCCCTGGCCCCCCGACGCCGGACGGGCCACCGTCACTAGGCCATTGTGCCCGGTTCGCGGGCTGGGTCCGGTGGTATTTCGTGGGGGGCTTTCGGGGCTTCGCTCCGTCGACACTCCGGGGGCCCGCCCCCTCCCCCCCCCGCCCCCCACCCACCCTCCTCCTCCCACCTCACCCGCCGCCTGCCCACCCACTCCTCCACATCGCGCGCTCACCCCGTCCCTCGGAACAGCGGCTCCCGCTCTCACCCGGCCCGCGCCCTGCCCCAGGCAGGGCG
>NZ_JBHZCN010000112.1:0-1040 GCF_042755465.1 Kitasatospora sp. NPDC059160
CCGCTGCCCCGCCCCGGGCGGCCGACGCCGGGCGTGCGGGGTGGCGCCCCGGGCCGGCGCGGCCGCCCCGAGCGGGGGCGGCGGGGGGGGGGGGGGGGCGGGGCCGCGGGTTTAGCCCCCGCCCCCGCCCGGGGCCCCCCGCCCGGATACCCGCTGTGGCACGTCTCGCGCAGATGGACGTCCCCGAGCATGAAGCCGTGATCGAACTACCCAAGCACATAATGCAGTTCTTCCCGGAGGTGAGCGGTGGCGTCAGCCCCCACGCTTGAGGACCTGCTGCGGAACTGCACCCGCTCGGCGCTCCACCTGGAGATGCGCGACGGATACATGCGCGACGACCCCTTGTTCCTCCGCTGGCTCAGCGGGCAACGGGACGATCCGGCCGACCAGGCGTCCTGGTGGAGCCCTTGGTTGCAGCTGATCGAGGAGACCACCACTCGCGGCATCGACGTACGACGCGCCCGCATCATCTCCGAACCGGCAAGCGAGTACATCCGGTTCGAGCATGAGATCACGTTCCGCAACATCGCTTCCGGCGAGCAGGTCAGATGGCTTCCCCGTCGACAGGCGACCGACCTGGCACTCCCCGGCAACGACTTCTGGCTCATCGACGGGCAGCACCTCTTGGTCCACCATTTCAGTGGCGAGGGCGACTTCGTCGACGACGAAGTCACCCTCGCCCCGCAAGCCGTGAGCCTCTGCGCCTCGGCTTTCGAGGCCGTCTGGGCACGTGCCGTCCCCCACCAGGAGTTCCGGCTGACCTGAGGAACCTGCCCGGACGGTGACTCCCCGACCGTGTGGGTCGACGAGGCGACCTCCGACCTTGTCATCCAGGACTGGAAGATCGACGAGGACACCGAAACGCCGAACTTTCCGGAAAAGCGAAGGCTTCGTCCACTACGCAGCACGCCGGAAGCGGTCACCGACCGACCCCGCCACCCCCTGAAACTCCCCGGGCGGGGCCCCGCACCCGGCGGGGGGGCCGCCGGGGGGGGGGGGGGGGGGGGCACAGGGCGTGGCCGGGGGGCAGACACAGACCA
>NZ_JBHZCN010000112.1:1050-30240 GCF_042755465.1 Kitasatospora sp. NPDC059160
CAGCGTGCGCGGGGCCGCCCGGGGTGGGGGGGTGCGGCTCAGCTGGCCTGGCCGGTGGGCATGACCGTGACCTGCTGGAGGTTGACCCGGGGCGGCAGGGTGGCGATGAAGCCGATGGTCTCCGCGACGTCCTCCGGGGTGAGCCACTCCATGGCGGCCTTCGCGCCCTCCAGCCAGTCCAGCGCGCCCTGGTCGGTGACGTGGCTCTGCAGCTCCGTCCCGACGATGCCGGGCTCGACCGCCGACACCCGGACCTTCTTCGCCCCCAGCTCGGCCCGCAGGGTCCGCGACAGCTGGCTGACGTACGCCTTCGTGCCGGAGTACACCGCGAAGGTCGGGAAGATGTTCTGCGCCGCGATGGACGAGGTGTTGATCAGGTCCGCCACGCCGCGCTCGGCGGCCGCCTTCACCAGCTGCGGGGTGAACACGCCGATCGCGTTCATCAGGCCGGTGATGTTGAGGTCGATCTGCTGCTTCCACTGCGCGGTCGCCAGCTCCTCGATCGGGGCGGGCAGCATGACACCGGCGTTGTTCAGCAGCAGGTCGGCCCCGCCGAACTCGGTCTCCACCCGGGCCGCGGCGGCCTGCATCGCCTCGACGTCCGTCACGTCGGCGGCGATGGCGACCGCGCTGCCGCCGTTCTTCTCGATCCGCTCGACCAGCTCGGCCAGCCGCTCCGCCCGGCGGGCCAGCACGACGACCCGGGCGCCCAGCGCCGCCAGCTTCTCGGCCGAGGCCGCGCCGATGCCGCTCGAAGCGCCGGTGACGACGGCGACGCGGCCGGCGAGCGGAAGGGAGGTGGTGTTCGTGGACATGTTTCTTACCCTCCAGGGGCGTCGGGATTCGATCGGCCGCTCTCCGTCGGCCGCAGATCCAGTACAGCCCCGGGCGGAGCCCCCCGGGACGCCATACCTGGCCCTGCCCTGACAGGTACCGGCAGGACCACCCAGGACCGCCCGCCGCGCCGCGACACCGCCGACAATGGAGCCATGGACCGCACCAAGGAGATCGCCGGGTTCCTCCGCTCGCGCCGCGCCCGGGTCACCCCCGAGGACGCCGGGCTGCCCGCCGACGGGCGGGTCCGCCGCGTCCCGGGCCTGCGCCGGGACGAGGTGGCCCGGCTGGCCGGGGTCAGCACGGAGTACTACACCCGGCTGGAGCAGGGGCGGGCCCTCCACCCCTCCGACGAGGTCGTCGAGGCGATCACCCGCGCCCTGCGCCTGGACGACACCGAGCGCGAGCACTTCGCCGACCTGCTCCGGTCCGACTCCCGCCCGGCCGCCCGCCGCACCCCGGCGGCGGCCCAACGGGTGCGCCCGGGGCTGTACTTGATGCTGGAGACGCTCGACCACGTGCCCGCCTTCATCCTCGGCCGGCGCACCGACGTCCTGGCTTCCAACCGGCTCGCCCGGGAGGTCCTCACCGACTTCGACGCCCTGCCCGCCAACCGCCGCAACATGGCGCGCTACTACCTGCTGGACCCCAAGGCCCGGGAGACGGTGGGTGATTGGGAGCGGCTCGCCGCCGAGACGGTGGCCATGCTCCGGTTCGAGGCGGGCCGCTACCCCCAGGACCGCCGGCTCGCCGACCTGGTCGGCGAACTCACCCTCCAGGTGCCGGAGTTCACCGGCTGGTGGAACGACCACCGGGTGCTGCGCCGCACCCACGGCGCCAAGCACTACCACCACCCCCTGGTCGGGGAACTGCACTTCTCCTACGAGTCCTTCCAGGTGCCGGGCGACGCGGAGCAGACGCTGTGCGTCTACAACGTGGAGCCGAACTCCCCCACCGCGCAGTCCCTCCGGGTCCTGGCCAGCTGGACGGCACCCACGGTTCCGACTCCCTAGGCCCAAACACCCGGGCACCCGGGCACCCAACTACCCTTCCCCCCATGCCCCGTACCGCGATCGAGATCACCGAGGACCTGGTCCGGCAGCTCCTGCGCGACCAGCACCCCGACCTGGCCGAACTCCCCCTGCGGCTCGGTGCACGCGGCTGGTCCAACCAGATGTGGCGGCTCGGCGAGGACCTCGCCGTCCGGCTGCCCTGGGTGACGGAGGACGCAAGCGCCCTGCTGCGCAAGGAACATGCGTGGCTGCCCGCCCTCCCCTCGCCGCTTCCCCTGCCGATCCCGGCGCCCCAGCGCCTCGGCGAGCCCTCCGAGCGCTTCCCCCACCCCTGGCTGGTCACCACCTGGGTCCCGGGCACCCCGGCCGACCACGCTCCCGTCACCCGCGCCGCCGCCGCGGCCGGGACCCTGGCCGCCTTCCTGACCGCCCTGCACCGGCCCGCCCCCGCCACCGCGCCCACCGGCGCCCGCGGCGAGCCGCTGGCCGCCCAGGCCGAGCACGTCACCCAGGGGCTGGCCTCGGCCGCCGCCATGGGGCTGCTCCCCGACCCGGACGCCGTCCGCGCCATCCGCGCCGTCTGGGAGGACGCCGTCAGCGCACCCGACTGGACCGGCCCGGCCCTGTGGATCCACGGCGACCTCCACCCGGCCAACGTCCTCACCGCCGACGGCACCCTCTGCGGCGTCGTCGACTTCGGCGAACTCTGCGCGGGCGACCCGGCGAGCGACCTCGCGGCCGCCTGGTCCCTCCTCCCGGACGGCGGCGCCGAGCTCTTCCACCGGGCCTACCGACCGGCCCCGGACCGGGCGACACTGCGCCGCGCCCGCGGCTGGGCCGTCATGCGCGCCCTCGGCGGCATCCACATCGGCGAGGCCGGCCGCCTCGGCCGCCCCGGCGGCAAGACCACCTGGGGCCCGCCCGCCCGTGCCGCCCTCCGCCGCCTCACCGCCGACGCCCGCACCCGCCCGTAACCGACGCCCGCATCCGACACCCACCCATCCCCGCACCCATCCCCGCACCCACCCCCGGAAGGCCCGCGATGACCGAGCCCCTGCCCGACTTCACCGCCCTGCTCAGGGGCGCCCGCCGGACGGCCGTCCACCTGGAGATGCGGGACGCCTACGGCGTCGCCGACGAGGCCGCCGCCTTCGAGGAGTTCAAGCGCTCCGGCGCGGTCGACACCGACCCGGACTCCCCGTGGTGGGCCGGCTGGGTGCCGCTGGTGCGCGAGACCGTCGGCCGGGGCGTCCGGCTGCGCCGGGCGCGGATCGTCTCCGAGCCGGTCACCGACTACATCCGCTGGGAGCACGCACTCACCACGGTGAACCTCGCCGCGGGCGAGCAGGTGCGCTGGCTGCCCCGGCGGCTGGCCTCGGACATCCCGCTGCCCGGCAACGACCTGTGGCTGATCGACGACCGCCTGGTGCTGTTCCACTGGTTCAGCGGCGACGGCGCCTGGGCCGGGCACCGGTACTGCGAGGACCCGGCCGTGGTGGAGCTGGTCTCCGGCGCCTTCGAGACGGTCTGGGAGCGCGGCACCCCGCACGCCGACTACACGGTCTGACCACGAACCCGCTCCCCGTCGCCGCCCGGGCCGTCCACCCGAGGATGCGCGACGTCAAGGGTGCCCGCCCTGCCTCACCCGCCGACTGACGGGTCGGCGGCTGAGGCAGGAGCGGCATCGGCCGGACGCGTAGAGAAGGCCGAATGACGTGCACGCCGAGACGTCACTCGGCATACCCCCGTCGCCATTCGTGATGGCCTGTTGCGCCGCGCCCACTCTGGGTTCGATCACCGGAAAGCACAAGTGAATGTTTCTTGACTGCATCTCGTAGCATCACTGAGATGTTGAACCTCGAACGCTTGCGGGTACTGCACGCGGTGGCGACGACCGGATCCGTCGTGGGCGCGGCCCGACTCCTGCACGTCACCACGTCGGCGGTCTCGCAGCAGATGGCGCGACTGGAGCAGGAGACCGGCACTCACCTGGCGGAACGTCAAGGCCGGGGCATTCGCCTGACCGAGGCCGGCACCCTGCTCGCCGGGGAGGCCGCGGAACTGCTCGCGCACATGGAACGCGTCATGGCGACGATGGCGCAGCACCACGGACTGGTGACCGGCGACCTCACGATCGCGGCCTTCCCCACCGCCGCCCGCGCGCTGCTCCCATCGGCTCTGCGGGCCCTGCGGGCCCGGTACCCGGACCTGACGGTGTCGGCGCGGGAGCAGGAACCGTACGAAGCCGTCCCGGCGGTGCGGCGCGGGCTGCTCGACCTGGCCGTCGTCGAGGACTGGGCCGGGGATCCGCTCGCCCTGCCCCAGGGACTGGACCACCGCGCCCTCCTCGACGACACCTACGACATCGCCCTGCCCCCGGACCATCGGCTCGCCGGCCGCCCGACGCTGAGCCTGGCCGACCTCGGTGATGAGCACTGGATCACCTCGAGCGACGGGCAGCTGTGCCACGAATGGCTGGTGCGCAACATCAAGCGTGCTCGCATCGCCCACACCGCCTCGGAACACCCCACGCAGTTGGCGCTGGTCGCGGCAGGACTGGGAATCGCCATCATCCCGCGCCTGGGACGTGAACCGGCCGCCGCTCCAGTACGGTTCGTGCCCCTGGTGGACGCCCCACGGCGCCGGGTCTTCGCCGTCTGGCGTTCCACCTCGACCGCGCGTCCCTCGATCGGTGTGGTGGTCGGTGCGCTGATCGACGCCTGTCCGGTCGGCTGAGAGCCGTCCCGTTCGGACCGGCGCCCGACCGCGGGCGGGTGCTGCCGCGACGGTGGCGAAGGCGGCCACGCCCCGGCCTCCCCACGCGCTCCCAACGCGCTCCCAGCCCGCTCCCAGGACGTCACCAGTGAACGGTCAGCCTCTAAGCCCTCTCTCATCCACCGCCCCTAGCCTCCGCGCATGAACGTCTCGCTGCTCGACGGCTGGTTCCCCTGGACCGTCCAGGCCGCCGCCCTCGCCCTGTTCCTGACCGCGGTGGGCCTGCGGGACCGGTCCTGGCAGCGCAAGTGGGGGCCGATCGCGCTGGGTACGGCGCTGCTGCTCACCGCGGTCCTCGCGGTGGGAGTCCTCACCCTGGCCGGGATCACCGACCCGATCCCGTTCGGGGTGTGGCTGTGGAGCGGGGTGGCGGTCGCCGCGCTCGCCGTGCTGGGCTTCGGCTGGCGCGGCGCGCGCTGGTGGCGGCGGGCGCTGGTGGCGCCGACCGTCCTGCTGGCGCTGTTCTGCGCCGCGAACAGCGTGAACATGGCCACCGGCTACTACCCGACGGTCGACGACGCGATCGGCGAGCTCAGCGGGCAGCCGCTGCCGGACCAGATCACCCTGGCCGAGGTCTCCTCGATCCACGGGAAGACCACGACCGGCCGCATCGTCCAGGTCGACATCCCGGACACCGCGAGCGGCTTCACCCACCGCCAGGAGCTGGTCTACCTGCCGCCGGCCTGGTTCCGCAGCAAGGCCCGGCCGAAGCTGCCGGTGCTGGAGATGATCGGCGGCGAGTTCGCGGCGCCCGACAACTGGATCCGCTCGGGCAACGCGGTGCGGACCGCCGACGAGTTCGCCGCGAAGCACAACGGCTTCGCCCCGATCCTGGTCTTCGTGGACGCCACCGGCGGCTTCCGGGTGGACACCGAGTGCGTGGACGGCCCGCACGGCAACTCCGAGAGCCACCTGCTCAAGGACGTCCCCCCGTACGTCCAGAAGACCTTCAACGCCGCCACCGACCCGCACAAGTGGGGCGTGGCCGGCTGGTCGATGGGCGGCACCTGCGCCGTCGACCTGGTCGTCGAGCACCCCAACGTCTTCACCCACTTCGGCGACTTCTCCGGCGACAAGGGCCCGTACATCGGCGACAAGGACCACACGATCCAGGAGCTGTACGGCGGCGACGCGGCGGCCTGGGCCGCCCACGACCCGCTGACGGTGCTCGCCCACCACCCCAAGTACCAGGGCGTGTCCGGCTACTTCGGGCAGGGCGACGAGGAACACGGCCAGATCGAGTCCGCCAAGCTCCTGGAGGCGGCCGCCAAGAAGGACGGCATCCGCACCACCGCCGCCGTCGGCTCCGGCAAGCACACCTGGCAGACCGGCTCCGCCACCTTCACCCAGGCCCTCCCCTGGCTCGCCGCCCAACTCGGCGTCCCGGGCACCCACCCGCAGCCGTAGCGGGCCGGACGCCCCCAGCCGCAACGAGGCGGACACCCCGAGCCGTAACCGGGCGGACACCCCGCGCGACCTGCCCCGACCCGGACCGTGGGTGGGATCACATCCGTCCCGCGGCCGGGAGGAAGCCTTGGCATCGGCACCCCGGCCGGGGCGGGCCGACGCCGCCCCGAACGGGCACGACCCACCGCCGGTTCCCGCTCCCGGGGGCCTGGATCCGGTGCCCGGCAAGGGATCCGTCCGCCCACGGACCGGCCGGACGGCACTCCCCCGCCGGACATCGGTTCCGCCGCGGCCGCACACATGTTCACCACCAGCCCGCTGCAACCCTCGCATTCGCCCGCGCGCCCGGCGGAATCCCGCTTTGCGACCGGCGCCGCCGTGTCATAGGTTTCGTCCGCCGTCGACGCAGCACCCGCTCTGACCGTTCCTCAGACCTGCGGTGAGCTGCGGAGCCAGGGGGGCCTGACGGCAGCAGCAACGGGGGGAACAGCCATGCCGAGTGCCCGCAGTCACGGGTCGGCCGGGCGGCGGGGCCGGGTGGCCGGCGCGCCACCGGCCCCGGCCCCGCCCCACGACACCGGACACCCGAGGAATCGTCACGTGCGCAGCAGCACCCGCCTGATCACCGTCACCGCCGCCGCCCTGCTCTGCGCGGGCGCCCTGAGCGCCTGCGGACCGGACGACAGCGGCCAGGACGGCGGCAAGAGCGCCGCCCCGGCGGCGCCGACCACCGCGGCGCCGGCCGGCGGCACGGCCGGGCCCACCGGCGGAGGCGCCAAGCCCACCGACGGAGGCGCCGGGCCCACCACCGGGGCCGACCAGGGCAAGGCCGTCCCGGCCAAGGCCTGGGCGGACACCAAGAGCATCCCGATGGACGAGACCTACCACTTCGCCCCACTGGCGGCCAACGCCAAGCCGGTCACCGGGCCGATCGGCTTCAAGGGCATGGAGCTGTGCCACGCCGCGCCGCCCAAGGGCGACGAGTACATGTACACCGACGGCGCGGCGCGGGCCAAGGCCGCCGTCGGCTTCGGCGGGGACCGCTGGACGGCCCAGCAGACCGTGGACTTCTGGGGCGACCCGACCCACAGCAGCGGCAACGCCCAGACCGCCTACGCGATCGAGCGGGGCATCACCGAGGCCGTGACGAACTGCGCCAGGACCGCGCCGGGCGCCACGGTCAAGGTGACCAGCGCGGCCGACGCGCCCTACTTCGCCGCCACCGTGACGGCCCCGCAGCCCGACGGCTCCACCGCCACCCTGCACGAGTACGTGGTGCTGGGCGGCGGGGCGGTCACCGAGCTGGCCGTCTGGGCGACGGCCAAGGCCGGCGCCCAGCCCAAGGACGCCTGGAAGGCTCCCGAGGACAAGTACGTCGCCACCGGCATGACGGCCCCACTCTGCGAGGCCTTCCCCGGCTGCCGCTGACGTACCGACAGACCGCCGCCAGGCCCGTCCGGCACAGGGGAACGGACGGACCTGGCGGCTTCTTTCAACCCCGCGGGGTCACAGCCCCAAGCGGCTGAGCGCCGTGGTCCAGTCGCTGGCGATCGCGCTGCGGGCGGCGTCCAGGGTCACCTTGTGGCCGCACACCGCGTTCTTCAATCTGGTCTCGACCGAGTCCTTGCTCTGCGCAGGCTCGTTGCCGTAGCGCGGCTCGGGCCACAGGTTGTGCGGGTCGCGCGGCGCGCCGCCGAGCTCCAGCGGGACGAAGTGGTCCTCCTCGTAGTCCGCGGGGTTGGTGTCCGCGTAGCCGTACTGGGCGATCTGCTGGGTCTTCAACGCGTTGGTGTAGCTGGTCGGCGGGCGCACGGTGGCGGTCCAGCCGGAGACGCAGATGGTCTGGCCGATGGTGGCCTGGGTGACCGCCGGGTTGTACGCGCCGGGGGTGCAGGACGGGTCGGGCAGCGGCAGGTACGCCTGCGAACAACTGGCGCTCGTGGCACCGGACTTGCCCGGCTTGTGCGCGGCCGTGGCGGCCTGCGCGGTACCGGTGGCGAATCCGGCGGCGGCGAGGGCGGCCACCGCGACGATGACGGTGGAACGCTGACGGAGCATCATGAGGGAAGCTCTCCCGGTCCGGCCCGGCCGTTCGCCGGGCGACTGTGCCCATGACAGCACCGCCCGCGCGACGATCGTCAGGTCCAGGACGTGAACGAGTGGTGTTCACCCCCTCCACATCCGCCCTCCCCCGGGACTCCAGCCCTCGGCCCTCAGCCCTCAGCCCCCGGCTGCACGGCGCCGGCCTCCCCCACCAGCACCGCCCCCACCGCCGTCCGCAGGTGCAGCGCGTTGCGCCCGCTCCGCCGGGTGGCCACCAGCCCAGCGCCGCGCAGCGCGCCGAGGTGCTGGGAGACGGCGCTCGGGGTGACGCCGAGCCGCTCGGCGAGCTGCGGGGTGCTCAACGGCTCGCCGAGCACGGCGAGCAGCTCCGCGCGGGTGCGCCCCAGCACGGCGGCCAGCCCGGCGGAGGACGGCCGGGGCTCCTCCCACAACAGCCCGACCCCGGCCGCCGGGTAGCGGATCGAGGCGGCGGCGCGCGGGGAGTGGTCGACGATCACGTCCGGCCAGCCGAAGACCGACGGCATCAGCGCCAGACCGTGCCCGCCCGCCTCGACCGTCCACACCGACCCGGTACGACGACGGCCGTGCACCACCAACTCGCCCTCCCGCCAGACGACATCACCGTGCAGCTCGGCGAACAGCCCCTCCACCCCGCGGTCCACCAGGGTCACCGCCCGGCGGCCCAGGTCCGCCTCCAGCAGGGCCCGCATCCGCCCCCAGTGCGGGGCGACCAGCTCGCCGTGGAGGCGCTCCAGCGCATCGGCGACCCGCCCCAACAGCTCGGCAGCGTCCGGCAGTCGACGCGCCCGGGCGGCGCCCAGCGCGGCGGTGCACTCGGCCGCCACGTACGCCGGGTCGGTCACCCGCAGCCCGGCCAGTTCGGCCTCGAAGGAGGGCAGCCGCAGCTCCGGCACCGGGAACAGGAAGGACGGCAGGCAGCCCGTCAACAGGGCGCGCAGCAGGGGGAGTTCGGGCTCACGGGCGAGCACCGACCGGGCCCCGCGCACCCACGCCCGGTGCACGTCGTGCCCACCGACCCCGAGCGCCGGCCGCAGCCCGAGCACCGTCTCGGCCAGCGGCGAGACCGCGAACCGCACCCGGGCGACCTCGGCCGCCGACAACCGGATCTCCACCGCCACGCGGCCACCGCCCCTCGATCATTCAGTCCTGGCTGAACGATAGCCGTACCCGCGCCGGCCCCCCAGGCTGTCCGCCATGGAGTTCCTCACCTCGTACGACGGCACCGACCTGGCCTTCCGCACCCTCGGCGACGGCCCGCCGCTGCTCTGCCTCCCCGGCGGCCCCGGCCGCGCCGCCGAGTACCTCGGCGACCTCGGCGGCCTGGGCGCCCACCGCACCCTGATCCTGCCCGACACCCGGGGCACCGGCGCCTCCGGGACGCCCGCCGACCCGGCGAGCTACCGGGTCGACCGCCTGGTCGCCGACGTCGAGGCACTGCGCCGCCACCTCGGCCTGGACCGGATCGACCTGCTCGGCCACTCCGCCGGCGGCGCCCTCGCCATGCTCTACGCGGCCGCCCACCCCGACCGCCTGACCAGCCTCACCCTGCTCACCCCCTCCTTCGCCGCCGTCGGACTGCCCTCCGACACCGGCGCGCGGGAGGTGATCGCCGCCCGGGCGGGCGAGCCCTGGCACGCCGAGGCCGTCCTCGGGTACGACGGGATGCGGTCCGCGACCAGCTTCGCCGAGGCCGCCCGGCACCGCTTCGCCTTCGAGCCGCTGATGTACGGCCGCTGGGACGCCGCGGCCCGCGCCCACGCCGCCGCCGACCCGGCCCAGCGCTCCCTGCCGGTCAGCGAGCACTACTACGCCGACTACACCCCCGACACCGAGGCCCTGCGCCGCCGACTGGCCACGCTCACCTGCCCGGTCCTGCTGCTCGCCGGGGAGGTCGACCTCTGGCCCACCGCGGCCTCCGCCACCGCGGCGGCGTCACTCTTCCCCGACGTCACCCTCACCGTCCAGCCGGGCGCGGGCCACTACCCCTGGCTGGACGACCCCGCGGCACTCACCGGCACGGTCGCGGACTTCCTCACCCGCAACGCCGCCCGGGCCGCAGTCTGACCGGCGCGGCAAGGTGCCGTTCGGCTCGCCGTCAGCCCTTCCCCTCCCAACGGCCGCCGATGCAGGCCAGGACCGTCGTGTCGGTGGCGTCGAGGTAGACCCAGAAGATCAGGTCGGGCGCCTTGATCACGCCGAGGCGCAGGCCCTGCTCCCCCGCCGCTTCGAAGACCGCGACGCTCTCGGCGAGGCCGGGCACCTCGAACCCGAGCCGCCGGGTGCGTTCGAGTCGGCGCCGGAAGACGCCGAAGTGCTGTCGGGCGGGGATCAGGTTGCTCCCGACCTCGAAAGTCGCCCCGGCGAGCAGGGCTTCGCGTGCGGGGCCGCAGGCCGCTGTCTGCTCGGCCAGCATCCGGGCGAGGTCGTCGCGTGTCATGCGCCGACTCTGCCGGGCCCCACCGAACCGGCCAAACGAATTTCCGGCCGAGCGAATGACCAGCTGGGCGAATACCGACCGCCCCCTCACCCCGCCAGCAGCCGCGCCAGCAGCGCCGCCGGCCCCTCCGGCAGGCTGCCGTGGAGGAGTTCGGTGCGGTGCACCAGTCGGGGTGCGGCGATCGGGGCGGACGCGATGCCGGGCGCCCGGGCGAGGACGGGGGCGGGCAGCAGGGTGAGTCCGTGTCCGGCGGCGACCAGCGTGAGCAGCCCGTGCAGGTCGGTGCCGCGGTAGCGGGTGGCGGGCCGGAAGCCGTCGGTACCGGTGGCGGCGCGCAGCCGGTCCGCGGTGGGGGTGAGGTCGGGGGCGTCCAGCCAGCGGGCGGCGGACAGGTCGGCGAGGGCGAGGCCGGGGCGGCCGGCCAGCGGGTGTCCGAGCGGCAGGGCGACGGCGAGCGGCTGTTCGCCGACGGCGACGGTGGTCAGCGGGCCGACCTCGGGCAGCGGCAGCGGGTCGCTGGGCGCGGCCAGGCCGTCGATCAGCGCGAGGTCGACCTCGCCGGTGGCGACCTGGGCGGGCAGCACCCCCTGGGCGAGCACCTGGACGACGGGTTCCACCTGCGGGAACACCCGGCGCACTTCGCCGAGTGCGTGCCCCAGGGCCGCTCCGACCGCCAGCGGGGTGGCGCCGAGCACCAGCCGGGCGCTCGGGGCGCCGGCCAGGCGTGCGACGTCGGCGCGCGCCGCCTCCAAGCGGACCAGCAGCGGGGCGGCGTGCTCCAGCAGTCGCCGTCCGGCCGCGGTGGGGGCGACCGGGCGGCGGCCCAGCAGGGCGGTGCCGAGGTCGGCCTCCAGCGCGGCGATCTGCTGGGACACCGCGGACTGGGTGTAGCCGAGGTCCCGGGCCGCCTCGGAGAAGGAGGCGAGCCGGGTGACGGTGACGAAGGTGCGGAGCTGCTGCGGATCCACGGCGGCCATCAACCGATCTGATTGAGGAGTAAGAAATCATCGTTGGCACTGATCTCGGATGCGGGGTCAGGATAGCCCCATGACCTATCTGACCCCCCGGATCGCCCTGGTCGGCGACCGCTCCCCCGCCGTCCGCTCGCACGCCCGCGTCCCCGGCCTGCTCGCCTCCCTCGCCGAGCGCGAGCAACTGGTCCTGGACGCGTACTGGATCCCCACCGAGGACGCCGGGGCCCCGGGCGCGCTCGACGGCTTCGACGCCGTCTGGCTGCTGCCCGGCAGCCCGTACCGCAGCGAGCAGGGCGCCCTGGCCGCGATCCGGACCGCCCGCGAGAACGGCATCCCCTTCCTCGGCACCTGCGCCGGGTTCCAGCACGCGGCGCTGGAGTTCGCCCGGAACGTCTGCGGCATCACCAACGCCGTCAACGGCGAGCAGGAGCCGGACCTCGACGAGCAGGTGATCGTCCCGCTCAGCTGCTCCCTGGTCGGCCACGAGGGCGCCGTCGCGATCACTCCCGGCAGCCTGGCCGAGCGCACCCTGGGTGCCACCGCCACCCAGGAGCGCTACCGCTGCAACTACGGCCTCAACGCCGACTACCTGGACCGGCTGCACGCCCACGGGCTGCGTTTCAGCGGCGCGGACCCGTCCGGCGAGGTCCGCATCCTCGAACTGCCGGGGCACCCGTTCTTCCTGGCCTCGCTGTTCCAGCCTGAGCTGTCCGGCGACGGCACCCGGGCCCACCCGATGATCCGCGCCCTGGCGGAGGCCGCCGTCGCCCACGCGGACACCGGCTGGGCCAGGGCGGCCTGAGCCTCAGCCGGCCGGCAGCCGATCGACCCTCACATCGGCAGCGAGCGCAGCCGCACCGGCCCCTCCGGCCACCCGGCGCCCTCCGCCAGCGGCCGCCACATGGTGCGCAGCGGCATGACCGCGAGCCGCCCCTCCGGCTGCTCGACCGTCACCTCCTCGGCCACCTCCCGGAAGCCGAGCCCCCGGTAGAACGCCGCCAGCGGCGGGCGGCAGAACAGCAGTGCGTACCGGAAGCCGAGCGCGCGCCCGTGGTCCACGGCGCTGCCGACCACGGCGTGCGCCAACCCCTCGCCGCGCCGTTCGGCGGCGACGCAGACACCGCCGACGCCGATCGCGTCCAGGTCGGTGCCGCCGACGGTGAGCGGGACCGGGAGCAGCCCGGTGTGGGCGACGAGCCGGCCGTCGGCGGCCCGGATGCCGAAGTGCACGTCCTTGGGCCGGAAGGCGAGCCCGGTGTAGGCGACGCCGTACGGGTCCTCGCCGGGGCCGAGGATCTGGTCCTGTTCGGCGCGGGAGTAGCTCTCCAAGCGCTCGACGTTCAGCGGTTCAGGGGAAAAACGATCATCCATCACTCCATGCTCCCTTCCCCACGGAACGGCGTCCGAGTCCCCTCCGGACCACCGGATCGGTCACATGATCCGACGGTCGTCCCCAGGGGAGGAAAGGCCGGGGAAGGTCCTAGACGGCGGCCCGCTCGACCAGCTGCGCCCACACCTCGTCGACCCGCGCCGACAGCGCGTCCAGCGGCCCGCCGTTGTCGATCACCAGGTCGGCGACCGCCAGCCGGTCCGCCCGCGAGGCCTGCGCGGCCATCCGGGCCCGGGCCTCCGTCTCGGCCATCCCGCGCAGCCGCACCAGCCGGTCCAGCCGGACCTCGTCGTCCGCGTCGATCACCACGACCAGGTCGAACAGCGGTGCCAGCCCGTTCTCGGCGAGCAACGGCACGTCGTGCACGACGACCGCGTCCGGCGCGGCCGCCGCCTCCAGTTCGGCGGAGCGGGCCCGCACCAGCGGGTGGACGATCGCGTTCAGCGCCCGGAGCTTCTCCGGGTCGGCGAACACCACCGCCCCGAGGGCCGGCCGGTCCAGCGCGCCGTCCTCGCGCAGCACCTGCGGGCCGAACTCGGCGACCACGGCCGCCAGGCCGTCCGTCCCGGGGGCGACCACCTCACGGGCGATCAGGTCGGAGTCCACGATCACCGCGCCGTGCGCGGCGAACAGCCGGGACACCTCGCTCTTGCCCGCGCCGATCCCGCCGGTCAGTCCGATCTTCAGCATGGCGTCAGGCTACCGGCGCGGCGACGGACGCGTCAGCCCGGCCCGGCTCAGCCCAGTTCCAGGCTCTCGCCGTCGCCCAGCACGGTCAGTTCCGATCCGGTCCCCGGCCCGTCCGGCCCGAGCAGCCGGGTGGCGATCATGTGCCCGATCGGGCTGAGCGTCGCCTCGTGCACCGGCACCGCCACCCGCGGACCCGACTCCCGGACGTAGTCGACCACCTCGCCGGCCTTGCTCCACGGCGCCGCGAGGGGCAGCAGCAGGGTGTCCACGGCGTGCGGCGGCACGGTGAAGGCGTCGCCGGGGTGGAACAGCCGGCCGTCGAGGAGGAAGCCGATGTTCTTCACCAGCGGGATGTCCCGGTGGATCTCGGCGTGCCACTCGCCGTGGACGGAGACCCCGACCCCGCCGATCTCGAAGGCGTCGCCCTCGCCGACGACGGTGATCCGCTGCCCGACGCCGTCCAGCTGGGCGGCGACCTCGCCGTTGGTCCACACCCGCAGTGCCGGGTCGGCCTCCAGCGCGGCGCGCAGCCGGGACGGCTCGAAGTGGTCCATGTGCTCGTGGGTGATCAGGACGGCGTCGGCCCCGGCCAGGGCGGCGGGGTCGGTGAAGGCTCCGGGGTCGATGACGAGCGTGGTTCCGGCGTGCTCGACGCGTACGCAGGCGTGTCCGAACTTCGTGATTCGCATGGAGGAAACCATACAGCACAGCTGTACAGTCTTGCTGCACAAATTCCCGATACACTTCTCCCATGCCCAGCAACGCCCCGCACCCGGACACCCTGGATCTCGCCGCCGACCTGCGCTCCGCCCTCGGCAGCCTGGTCCGCACCCTGCGCGACAGCGACGACCTGCCGCCCAACCAGGCCGCGGTGCTCGGTCTGCTGGTCCGCGACGAACGCTCCTACACCGTCGCCGAGCTCGCCGACCTCCGCCGGGTGCGCCACCAGTCGATGGCCCGCACCGTCGCCCTGATGTCCGAGGCCGGCCTGGTCGCCCAGCAGCCCCACCCCACCGACGGCCGCAAGCAGCTGATCGCCACCACCGAAGCGGGGCGGCTGGCCCTGCTCGACCAGCGCGCCCGCCGCGAGCACCACATCGCCACCGCCATCGAGTCCCGCCTCAGCACCACCGAGCGCGAGCAACTGCGCACCGCCGTCGGCCTGCTGAACCGCCTCGCGTGAACCGCCGTCGCTCCGGCAGGGCAGCCGCCGCCCGGTCCTGCTACGCCTCGACCAGGTCCTTGGCCGCCGGCCGCTGCGCCGGGAGCACCGCCGGCTCGATCTCCGGCAGGTCCACGTGCTCGCTCAGCCCGAACCGCCGGTGCAGCCGTCGCAGCGGTGCGGGCGCCCACCAGTTGAACTCGCCGAACAGGCTCATCGCGGCCGGCACCAGCAGGCAGCGCACCAGGGTGGCGTCCACCGCGACGGCCACCGCCAGCGCGATGCCCATCTGCTTGACCATGAGCATGTCCCCGAGCGCGAAGCCCGCGAAGACGATCACCATCAGCAGCGCCGCCGAGGTGATGATCCGACCGCTGCGCTGGACGCCCAGCTCCACCGCCCGGACGCAGCCGTACCCGCGGTCGGTCAGCTCCTTGATCCGGGCGAGCAGGAACACCTCGTAGTCCATGGAGAGCCCGAAGGCGAAGGCGAAGACCAGCACCGGGATGAAGGTCTCCAGCCCGCCCGTCGAGCTGAACCCGAGCAGCCCGCTCAGCCAGCCGTCCTGGAACACCAGGGTCAGCGCGCCGAGCGAGGCGCCCAGTGACAGCACGTTCATCAGCAGCGCCTTGACCGGCATCACCACCGAGCCGGTCATCAGGAACAGCAGCACCAGCGTCCCGGCCGCGACCAGGCCCAGCGCCCACGGCCCGCGCGCCAGCAGCTCGTCCTGGAAGTCCACCACCGAGGCCGCGCCGCCGGTGACGTAGGTCTTCAACCCGCCCCGGTCGGCCCGCAGCTCGTCCACCACCTGCTTGGCCGTGGCGCCCTGCGGGTCCCCGTGCACCAGCACGTCGACCGTCGACACCGCCCCGCTCACCGGTGTCACGGCCCGGACCGCGCTGACGCCCGGCAGCTTGGCCACCACCTCGTCCGCGTACGCCTGGGCCACCGGCGCCCCGCCCTCGACCACGACGGTGATCGGCGCGGCCGCGATCTGCGGGAAGCGCTGGTCGATCGCCTCCGCGACCTGCCGCCCGGCCGAGGAGGCGGGCAGCACGGCGGCGCCGGAACTGCGCATGTCGGCGTGCAGGAACGGCGCCCCGGCCGCCATCAGCACGCCCACGCAGGCGAGGGTCACGAGCACCGCCCGCTTGCGGACCCGGCGCACGGTACGGCTGAAGAAGCCCTCGTCGGGGACGGGCGCGCTCGGTGTCCTGATCCGGCCGCCGGCGAAGCCGAGCAGCGCGGGGATCAGGGTGAGCGCGGCGGCGACCGCGATCACCACCACGCTCACCCCGGCGGCGGCGACCGCGCCCAGCACCGGGCTGGTGAAGACGAACAGTCCGGACAGCGCCACGGCCACGGTCAGTCCGGAGAAGGCGACGGTGCGTCCGGCGGTCGCGGCGGTGCGTTCGACCGCGGCGGCGATGCCCGCGCCGTGGCCGCGCTCCTCGCGGAAACGATTCACCATCAGCAGGGCGTAGTCGATCGAGAGCCCGAGCCCCAGCACGGTGGCGATCGGCAGCACGCTGGTGTCGATGTCCATGATCCGGCTGAACCCGAACATGGCCAGCAGCGCCCCGCCCACCGAGGCGACGGCGCCGATCACCGGCAGTGCGGCGGCGGCCAGGCCGCCGAACACCAGCACCATGACGACCAGGGTGAGCGGCAGGGTCACCATCTCGCCGAAGCGGGTGTCCTGCTCGGTCTGCTTCTTGACCTCCTGCTGGAGGACGAGGTCCCCGCCGACGGTCACGTGCGCCCCGCCCGCGCCGTTCAGGGCGGCCAGCCGGTGGGTGGCCGCGTCGGTCTGCGCGGAGGTCGCGGTGTCGGCCATCCGTACGCTGACCAGGCCGGCCCTGCCGTCGGCGGCCCGCAGCGCGGCCGCACCCGGGCCGGAGCCGTACGGGTCCTGGGTGCCGGCGACCCCGGGCAGCGCCGCGATCTCGGCGGTGGCCTTCTGCACGGCGGCCCGTACGGCCGGGTCGTCCACCGGCCTGCCGTCCACCACCGCGGTCAGCGTCCCCTTGACCGGGTCGGCCGCGGCGACCACCGCACTGCCCCGGTCCGCCTCGGCGGTCGCGGAGGAGGCCCCGGCCACCGAACCCTCGAACACCCGGCCGCCGATCAGCACCCCGACGACGAGGACCGCGGCCCAGAAGCCGAGCACCCAGCGACGGTGGCGGAAACAGAACCGGCCGATCGCGGCGAGCCGGCCACCGACCACGGCGGTGGGGACGGCGGAGGAGGGGTTGCGCATGCGCATGAAGGAGCCTTTCGGGCAGCTCCACTCAATGTAGGTGCAACCCGAAGTCCGGCCTATAGCAGGGCAATGAGCCTCATCTCACATTTCCCTTCACATAAACCACACATAAGTCAAACCGGAAAACGAAGGCGTGAATCGAAGGTGCGAACGACGGTGTGAAACGAAAGCGTGAGGGGCGCGCGAAACGGTCGGAGAACGCGAAACGGGCCCCACCCGGAGTGATCCGGATGGGGCCCGTTCCCTAGCTGTCAGCTAGCGGGGGGCGAGAGCCTCAGCTCTGGCCGCCGGCCAGCTTCTCGCGCAGGGCGGCCAGGGCCTCGTCGGAGGCCAGGGCGCCCGAGCCCTCGTCGCTGCTGGACGAGTAGGAACCACCGGCAGCGGCGGCGACGGCGTCGCCACCCTCGGCAGCGGCCTCGGCGTCGGCCTCGCGGCTCTTGATGACCTGGGCCTGGTGCTGCTCGAAGCGGGTCTGCGCCTCGGCGTACTGGCGCTCCCACTCCTCACGCTGCTTCTCGAAGCCGGGCAGCCAGTCGTTCGCCTCGGGGTCGAAGCCCTCCGGGTAGATGTAGTTGCCCTGGTCGTCGTACGAGGCGGCCATGCCGTACAGGGTCGGGTCGAACTCGACCTCGGCCGGGTTGGCACCCAGGGCCTCGTTGGCCTGCTTGAGCGACAGGCTGATGCGACGACGCTCGAGGTCGATGTCGATGACCTTGACGAAGATCTCGTCGCCGACCTGGACGACCTGCTCCGGGATCTCGACGTGGCGCTCGGCCAGCTCGGAGATGTGGACCAGACCCTCGATGCCCTCGTCCACGCGGACGAACGCACCGAACGGAACCAGCTTGGTGACCTTACCCGGAACGACCTGGCCGATCTGGTGGGTACGGGCGAACTGCTGCCACGGGTCCTCCTGGGTCGCCTTCAGCGACAGGGAGACGCGCTCGCGGTCCATGTCAACGTCGAGAACCTCGACGGTGACCTCCTGGCCGACCTCGACAACCTCGGACGGGTGGTCGATGTGCTTCCAGGACAGCTCGGAGACGTGCACCAGGCCGTCGACGCCACCCAGGTCCACGAAGGCACCGAAGTTGACGATCGAGGAGACGACGCCGGAGCGCACCTGACCCTTCTGGAGGGTGGTGAGGAAGGTCTGGCGGACCTCGCTCTGGGTCTGCTCCAGCCAGGCACGGCGGGACAGGACCACGTTGTTGCGGTTCTTGTCCAGCTCGATGATCTTGGCCTCGAGCTCCTTGCCCACGTAGGGCTGGAGGTCGCGGACGCGGCGCATCTCGACCAGCGAGGCGGGGAGGAAGCCCCGGAGGCCGATGTCGAGGATGAGACCACCCTTGACGACCTCGATGACGGTACCGGTGACGATCCCGTCCTCTTCCTTGATCTTCTCGATCGTGCCCCAGGCACGCTCGTACTGAGCGCGCTTCTTGGACAGGATGAGACGACCCTCCTTGTCCTCCTTCTGGAGAACCAGGGCCTCGATGTTGTCACCGACGGCGACGACCTCGTGCGGGTCAACGTCGTGCTTGATCGAGAGCTCGCGGGACGGGATGACGCCCTCGGTCTTGTAACCGATGTCGAGGAGGACCTCGTCACGGTCGACCTTCACGATGACGCCCTCGACGATGTCGCCATCGTTGAAGTACTTGATGGTCTCGTCGATGGCGGCGAGGAAGGCCTCCGCGTCGCCGATGTCGTTGACCGCGACCTGCGGGGTGGTGCTGAGGGAGGAGTCGGTGGGGCTCGTCATTAGGAAAAGGGCTCCGGTACGGACATGAAAGTCGTAGGTAATGCCACGCGGAGGGCCCGTATCGCTCCCACCGAAAGCCGGACAGCCAAGAACACGGCACACCGGAAATCCCGTGAACAACGAGAAATCGGCGTCCGTCTTGCGACCGTGGGGTCTTCGACAGATGCGAGCGCGACCTGCTCCGTCCGAGGCGCGCAGGCCCGCAGCGCAACTTGTAGCATACGGGGACGGCCAGGCACGGTCAACGCCAGAAGAGGCAAGACGGTGGAGCCTGGTACGGATCAGGCCATATCCTCCGGTTGCGCACCTCGCGGTGGCGCCCGAAGGGGCCCTTCCCCGGATGCCACCGCCAGGATCCGGCCCCGGTCGGGGCCGTTTCGCGGCAGCGGCGCTTCCGCACTCCATACCCTACGCGATGGGCATTGTCACCGTGGCCACCACCCCCCAGTCCGCCCTTCACGATCTTGACACCTCTCCCGCAGGGGCCGACGGATCCGACGAGTTGGAGGAGGAGGACGGCGACGACGCGGTCCGGCGCGAGGCCGGGCTCGGCGAGAGCAGCCGGGCCAGCCGGCACTGGTGGGACCGCAACGCCGACGAGTACCAGGACGAGCACGGCGAGTTCCTCGGCGACGACCGCTTCACCTGGTGCCCCGAGGGCCTGGACGAGGCCGACGCCCGCCTGCTCGGCGACGTGGCGGGCCGGGACGTGCTGGAGATCGGCGCCGGCGCCGCCCAGTGCTCCCGCTGGCTCGCCGCCCGCGGCGCCCGCCCCGTCGCCCTGGACATCTCCTACCGCCAGCTCCAGCACTCCCGCCGGATCGACCTCGGCCGGGGCGTGGAGCCCGTCGCCGTCGTCCAGGCCGACGCGGCCGTCCTGCCCTTCGCGGACGCCTCCTTCGACCTCGCCTGCTCCGCCTACGGCGCCGTGCCGTTCAGCGCCGACACCGAGCGGCTGATGCGCGAGGTGCACCGGGTGCTGCGGCCCGGCGGGCGCTGGGTGTTCTCGGTGACCCACCCGATCCGCTGGGCCTTCCCCGACGAGCCCGGCGTCGAGGGCCTGACCGCGATGTCCTCCTACTTCGACCGCACCCCGTACGTCGAGCAGGACGAGAACGGCCATGCCACCTACGTCGAGCACCACCGCACCGTGGGCGACCGGGTCCGCGAACTCGTCGCCGCCGGCTTCCGGTTGGTCGACCTGGTCGAGCCCGAGTGGCCGGCCGGGCTGGAGCAGGAGTGGGGCGGCTGGTCCCCGCTGCGCGGGCGGCTGATCCCCGGCACGGCGATCTTCGTCACCGAGCGGGGCTGAGCCCCTTGAACCCCGCGTGGCGCGAACTCCCGGTCCGTACCGCCCTCCCCGCGCTGCACGAGGCCCTGGACGGGGGCGGCACGGCCGTCCTCGCCGCCCCGCCCGGCACCGGCAAGACGACCCTGGTGCCGCTCGCCCTGGCGGGGCTGCTCGCCGACGGCCGGCCGGTGCGCCGGGTGCTGGTCGCCGAACCGCGCCGGCTCGCCGTCCGGGCCGCCGCCCGGCGGATGGCCTGGCTGCTCGGCTCGTCCGTGGGGCGCGAGGTCGGCTACACCGTGCGCGGGGAGCGGCGCGTCGGCCCCGACACCGTGGTCGAGGTGGTCACCACCGGGGTGCTGCTGCAACGCCTCCAGCGCGACCAGGAGTTGCCCGGGGTGGACGTGGTCGTCCTGGACGAGTGCCACGAACGGCACCTGGACGCCGACACCGCGCTCGCCTTCCTGCTCGACGTCCGGGCGGCGCTGCGGCCCGAACTGCGGCTGGTCTGCGCCTCGGCCACCTCCGACACCGGGGCCTGGGCCGAACTCCTCGGCGGCGCACCGGTGGTGGCGGCGCACGGGGTGTCCCACCCGGTCGACGTGGTGTGGGCTCCGCCGCCGCGCGCCGTTCGGCCCGCGCACGGGACCAGGGTCGATCCGGCGCTGCTCGACCACGTCGCGGCCGTGGTGCGGCGGGCGCTGGGCGAGCAGGACGGGGACGTGCTCTGCTTCCTGCCCGGGGTCGGCGAGATCGCCCGGGTGGCGGGGCAGTTGAGCGGCGCCCCGGCCGAGGTGCTGCAACTCCACGGCCGCGCCCCGCAGACCGTCCAGGACGCCGCGCTCACCCCGGCCCAGGGGCGCCGGGTCGTCCTCGCCACCGCCGTCGCCGAGTCCTCGCTCACCGTGCCCGGCGTACGGGTCGTCGTCGACGCCGGACTCGCCCGCGAGCCGCGCACCGACCACGCCCGGGGGCTGGCCGGACTGGTCACCGTACGGGCCTCGCTCGCTGCGGCCCGCCAGCGCGCCGGGCGGGCCGGGCGCGAGGCCCCCGGCACCGTCTACCGCTGCTGGAACGAGGCCGAGGACGCCCTCGCCGCCCGCTTCCCCACCCCCGAGATCGCCCTCGCCGACCTCACCTCCTTCGCCCTCCAGGCCGCCTGCTGGGGCGACCCGGACGCCACCGGGCTCGCCCTGCCCGACGCCCCGCCCGCCGGGGCGATGGCCGCCGCCCGGCAGACCCTGACCGCCCTCGGCGCGGTGGACGGCGACGGCCGGGCCACGGCCCGCGGCGTCCGGCTCGCCCGTACGGGGCTGCACCCCCGGTTGGGCCGCGCCCTGGTCGACGGGGCCGCGGCCGTCGGTGCCCGCCGGGCGGCCGAGGTGGTCGCCCTGCTCTCCGAAGAACCGCCGCGCGCCCTCGGCGACGACCTCGGCGCGGTCTGGCGGGCGGTGAAGGACTCCCGGGACCCGTACGCGGGCCGCTGGCGCGACGAAGTCCGCCGGTTGCGGCGCGCCACCTCCGACGAAGGCACGACCGCCCTGCCCGACGCCACCGCCGTCGGCCTCGTCGTCGCCCTCGCCTTCCCCGAACGCATCGCCCGCGCCCGGGTCGAGCGGCCCGCCCCCGGCGAGCGCAGCCCGTACCTGATGGCCTCCGGCACGGCCGCCGAACTCGCGCCCGGCACGGCCCTGGGCGCCCTCCCCTGGCTCGCCGTCGCCGCCGCCGACCGCCCGGCCGGCTCGCACTCGGCCCGCATCCTGCACGCCGCGGCGCTGGAGGAGTCCACCGCCCTCCAGGCCGGCGCCCCGCTCGTCACCGCCCGCGAGGAAGTCCACTGGGACACCCGCCGGGGCGAGGTCACCTCCCGCCGGGTCGAATCCCTCGGCGCCGTCGAACTCACCGAGAAGCCCCTCACGCGCCCCGACCCGGCCCTCGTCCGGGGCGCCCTCCTGGACGGCCTCGCCCGCGAGGGCGTCAGCGAGCTGCTGACCTTCACCTCCGGCCTCCGCGAACGCCTCGCCTTCCTCCGCACCGCCCTCGGCGACCCCTGGCCCGACGTCTCCGGCGAGGCCCTGCTGGAGCGCGCCGACGAATGGCTGGAGCCCGAACTGTCCCGCGCCCGCCGCCGCGCCGACCTCGCGAGGATCGACACCACGGCCGCCCTCCAGCGCCTCCTCCCCTGGGCCACCGGCGAAGCGGGCCGCCTCGACGAACTGGCCCCCGAACGCATCACCGTGCCGTCCGGCTCGAAGATACGGGTCGACTACGGCACCGAACGCCCGGTCCTGGCCGTCAAGTTGCAGGAACTCTTCGGCTGGACCACGACCCCCGCCGTGGCCGCCGGCCGCGTGCCGCTGACCATCCACCTGCTCTCCCCGGCGGGCCGCCCCGCCGCCGTCACCGGCGACCTGGCGTCGTTCTGGCGCGAGGGCTACCGAGCCGTCCGCGCCGAACTACGGGGCCGCTACCCCCGCCACCCCTGGCCCGAGGACCCGACCACGGCCGAACCCACCCGCCGCGCCAACACCCGGAAGTGACGTCAGGAGAGCGAGAAGCCCAGCTGGTTCACCACCGGCGTCATCGGCACGTACAGCACCTGGGCGAAGCAGGTCGTCGGGTGCGCCGTCGATCCGGCCGGGCAGCCGACCTCCGACCCTCCGGCCACGATCACGCCGCGCGCCTCCATGTCGCCGTTCGCACCGGACGGGTTGGCCAGCACCGGGCCGCCGCTGTCGCCCTTCGCGCCGATCGCGCGCCGGTCTCCGCCCTTCGACTCCGCGACGTCCACCGGCTTGATCCTCGTCCCCTCGTCGTTCGTCGTCTCGACGTCGACCTTCTTGACCTGCACGTCGCACGTCCACCCCGACTGGGCGCCGCTCAGGCAGACGAGGTCCCCCACGTTGTTGCGCCCGGCCCCGTAGGTGTGCCGTGAGGAACCGCCGCGGTCCGACCAGGCGCCGTCGTAGAACCGGCCGGCGCCGTCGCCGTTGATCGCGACCATGCCGACGTCCAGACCGTCGCCGATCGCGGACAGGTCGCCGATGTACGCGCCGGTGCCGTTGTAGTACCGGCCGTTGCCGCAGTGCGCGGCGGTCAGCAGCACCTTGGCCCGGCCCTTCCACCCGCTGAACGCGGTCGAGCAGAACGCGGACTTCCCGGTGTTGACCTCGGCACCCGCGTAGTACGGCGCGCCGTCGGAGTGCCGACTGCCGGACAGCGCCGCCGGGGCGCCCCCGACGGCGGCCGTCACCGGCATCCCGGCGAGCTCGGCGGCCCGCCGGGAGTACGCCCGCTCGCTCGCGTCGCCCCCGGTCAGCCGCGCGGCCGCCGTCGGCGCGTACGTGATCGCGATGGCGGCGCCGTCCTCCTGCGGGCCGATCGACGTCCAGACCCCGGGCGCCACGGCGGCGGTGAACCGGTCGATCGCGGCGCGCATCTCCGCCCGGGAGTACGGGCTGTGGTGCACGTCCACGGTGTAGCCGGGGGCGGCGTGCGCGTCGAGCAGCCTCCGGACCTCGGCCGGGGCCTCGCCCTTCCAGTAGAGGTCGGCGTGCTGGTCCGACGCGTCGATCACCGTCCCGGCATAGCCGTCCGCCGCCGGGGCGCCGGACTCCACCCAGTCCTGCACCGGGTCCGTCATCCGGTGGAGCTTCTGCTGGGCCTGCGGATCACGCAGCACCGGCAGGCTCACCGAGCGGACCGGCCGGCCCGGCCCGCCCGGTGCGTCCGGTACGGCATCGGCGGCGGCGAGGGCACCGGCGGTCACGGCGGACAGGGCCAGGGACAGCAGCAGACGGGAGCGGCGCATACGCGGTCCTTCGACGGGGCTGGCGGGCCGGCACCCAGCCTAGGGACCGATCGGCGCTCCGCCGTGTCCGGAAGGCGCGCGCCGGGATGACGCCGGCGCCCGCAGGAGCCGCCGCGCCCCCTGGGCCGTCCCGCCCGGGGTGGACCACCCCGGGTGGACCACCCGGGATCCGGGGATCCGCCGTCGCCCGACCCGGCCACGTGGTCTGATCATCTTGTTGACGTGCTACCGACAGGAGCTGACCCGTGTCCTCACCCCTCCCCACCGCCGTACGCCTGAGCGTCGGCCGGCACACCTTCGACGGGCTGGCCGCCGGGCCCGCCGACGGCGAACTCGTCCTGCTGCTGCACGGGTTCCCCGAGTTCGCCGACTGCTGGAGCGCCGAGCTGACCGCCCTGGCCGCGGCCGGCTACCGCGCGGTGGCCGTGGACCAGCGCGGCTACTCCCCCGACGCCCGCCCCGCGGACATCGCGGACTACGCCGTCGAACTGCTGGTCGCGGACGCCCTCGGCTTCGCCGACGCCCTGGACGCACCACGCTTCCACCTGGTCGCCCACGACTGGGGCGGCCTCGTCGCCTGGGCGCTGGCCTCCACCCACCCCGAGCGGCTGCACAGCCTGACCGTGCTCTCCACCCCGCACCCCGAGGCGCTCTACGCGGCCCTGAACAACGGCGGCGACCAGCGCGAACGCTCGCAGTACATAAGGGAGTTCCGCCTGCCGGAGCACGCGGCCGAGCAAGCCGTGCTGGCCGACGACGCGGCCCGGCTGCGGGCGATCTACCGGGACGTGCTGCCGGCGGAGCTGGCCGAGTCCAACGTCCGACGGCTGACCGAGCCCGGAGTGCTGACGGCCGGGCTCAACTGGTACCGGGCCGTCAACGAGGAGCTCCGGATCCCGGCCGGCGAGATCACCGTCCGCACGCTCTACGTCTGGGGCACCGAGGACCGGGCCCTGGGCCGCGACGCCGCGGACCTGACGGCCGCGCACGTGAGCGCCCCGTACCGGTTCGTGGCCCTGGAGGGCGCCACCCACTGGCTGCCGGAAGCCAACGCCGACCAGGTCGTACCGCTGCTCCTGGAACACCTCGCGGGCTGAACCGGCGCGGGAGGTCGACGGGGCCGACTTCCCGCGCCGGGCGTCCCGCGCCGGGACCGTACGGGTCAGGCCGACGGGGCGGCCGGGCGGCCGAGGTGCCGGGCGAAGAAGCGGGCCGCGCTGTCCGCCTCGAACCGGGGGAGGTCCTTGTGCCTGCCCGAGTTCACGTGCAGGGACTTCTCCGTCGAGGCGAAGGCGTCGAACAGCGCGAGGCCCTCCTCGCGCGTGATGTGCTCGTCGTCCCACTGGAGGTCGAACTCGATCGGGACGGTGATCCGCTTCGCCTGCTCGGCCAGGGTGTCGGGCCAGTGCTGGCCGAAGACGGCGGCGGAGACCCTGGGTTCGCCCGCCACGAAGGGGATCCCGATCGCGGTGCCCATGTTGATGCCCCAGAAGCCGACCGGCCCGTCGGCGCCGATCTCCGGTAGCTCCTGGAGGGCGTCCAGCAGCGCCCGGTACTCGGGCACGGCCTGCTCCGCCAGGTGGTCGTTGTAGCGCACGACGATCGGGCCCTCCGGCTCGCCCGCCGCCCGGGCCGCGTACAGGGCGGCGATCTCCGCCTCGTCGTGCGCCGTGCGCGGCCGGTCGCCGTGACCGGGTGCGTCGACGACGGCGACGTGGAAGCCGCAGCCGGCCACCAGGAGTCGGGCCCGGCCGGACATCGCCGGGTGCTTCTTGTGGTTGCCGCCGCCGTGGGCCATCAGGACCAGGGGCGCGCGGTCGGCCGCGCCGGAGGCCGGCGACCAGAGGACACCGGGGACTTCGCCCAGGGTGAAGTCGCGCTCAAGGACGCCGTTCGAGGACGACTGCGCGGTGAAGTGCGGAGAGTGCACGAGGTGTTGCCTTTCGGGAGTGCCTGGCTGTCGAAGCGCTCCCGGCGACACCTACGTCAATCGCCCGACCGTGACGAGCGGGGGAGCACCCATATGGGTCCAGCGTTCATGGGTCTCACCTCCTCGGGCGGTTGCACGGTCACCCGGAAGCTACCAGCCCGGGCGATCATCCCTCAACCCCTTTTCCCACCCGTGCGCACCGGACGTCGGCCCGGTCGACTTCCCGCTCCGCGGCCACAACTCCGCAGGGCCGACCGCTCTTTCGGGGGAACTCCGGGCCGACCTCGGGACAGCCGTGACCGCCCCCGGTCAAGGTGGCACCGGGCCCTCCCCGGGCCCGCCTGATCCCTCGGAGGAAGGGCACCCCCATGCGCGTCTCCCCGTCCCGGCTCGTCCGCACCGGCGGCACCATCGGATCGATCGCCCTGGCGACCGTCCTCGCGACCGCCGCCACGGCGGCCTCCGCCGGCCCCACGTCCTTGCAGATCGACGACGGCACCACCGTCAGCTCCCGGCAGGTCACGGTCGGGCAGTGCGTCAACCCCTCGCTGACCACCCACATCCAGAGCATCGCCGTGGGGAACCGGGCGGGCAGCGGCAGCGCCACCGTCTTCCAGTCCCGCAACTGCACCGGCACCGTCATCCGGCAGGGCCGGAGCCCCCTGTTCTTCAACCCGCCGACCTCGATCGGCTCCGTCCGCATCGACTCCGCCCCCTGACCACCCGACCCCGCGAGGACGGCCCGGCACAGGAAGTCGGCCCCGCCGACTTCCCGCGCCGGACCGGCTACCGCTTCTGCCGGGGCTGCTTGATCTTGATGTACCCCGCCCGCGGATGCCCGACGACGGTGAGCGTCGGCAGGGCCGGGTCGGTCGGCGCGGTGGCCTTGTTGGTGATGTGGGCGGTGTTGGTGCTCGCCCCGTCGATCCGCACCGCCCAGCCCGGCGGGACGATCAGCTGGATGCCGCCCGTGCCGCAGCTCGCCTCGACGGTGACCTCCCGGTGAGCGCAGGCGGCCTCGGTGAAGTCGATCACGATGCTCAGCATCTTGCACTCGGCGACGACCCTGCGCGGGACCGTCCACCGTCCGGCCTGCTTGATGTTGCCCAGGTGGGTCTTGAGGACGAGCGTCTCCGCATCGCCACCGGCCGGGGATCCGGACGGCCGCTCCTGCGGCAGATCGGCCACCAGGACGTCGAGTTGGGCGTACGTCCTGGCCTGGTAGGCCAGGTCGAGCCGCTCCTGGAACTCGGCCAGGTCGATCCGGCCCTCCCCCGCGGCGGCCCGCAGCCGCTCGGCCACGGCCTCCCGGTCGGCGTCCCCGGCCCGTGGCTCCACCGCGCCCTGCGACGTCACCGATTCCGTTCCCTGCGCCCCCTTGATCATGATCGAACTGTAGCCGCGCGTACGGAGCGCCCGCGAGCGGCCCCGGATCTCCGGAAGCCGGGTGTCGGCGTGGCGATGAGTTTTCCGGCCCCGACCGGTCTACATCTCGACGGGACCGACCGACCTCACCAGGAGTACAGCCATGGGCCTCATCCACATCGAGATGTTCGCGACCCTCGACCTCGTCGGCCAGGCGCCCGGCGGGCCCGACGAGGACCCGGAGGGGTTCCCGTACGGCGGCTGGCAGGCGCCGCTGCTGAACGAGGCCACGGGGGCGCAGATCCTCGCCGCGTACGAGGGCACGGACGCGCTGCTGCTCGGCCGGCGCACGTACGACCTCTTCGCCGCCTACTGGCCGCAGCAGAAGGAGGGCGAGATCGCCGAGTTGTTCAACCGCGTCCCGAAGTACGTGGCCTCCCGGGGCACGACCGGGCTCCCGTGGGCCGGCTCCACCCGGCTGGGCCCCGACCTGGCCGGCGCGGTGCGCGAGATCCGCGACCGGCACGAGCACGTGAAGGTCGTCGGGAGCCTGAACCTGGTGCAGACCCTCCTGCGCGAGAGGCTCTTCGACCGCCTCGACCTCTGGGTGCACCCGATCGTGCTCGGCGTCGGGAAGAAGGTCTTCGAGGAGGGCGCGGTGCCCACGAACCTCACGCTCCTCGAACCCCCGGTGGCCGGCCCCCAGGGCACCGTCTACCTGCGGTACGGGCTCGCCGAGGGCACGCCCAGGACGGGCGACATGAGCCTGCCCGACCGCGGTCTCGGGGACGACGGGGCCCGGTGACCCGATGACCGCCGCCCACACCGCCGTGCGCGCCGCCGTCCACGCCAACGGGGTCGTCTCGGGCACCGAGTCGTTCGGTGCCGACGACGCGCCGCTCGTCCTGCTCGTGGGCGGGCCGACGATGCTGTCCTGGCCCGACGCCCTCTGCGAACGCCTCGCCGCCGGCGGGCGCCGGGTGGTGCGCTACGACCTGCGCGACAGCGGGGCGTCGACGACGGTGGACCCGCAGGCGCCCGGCTACACCCTGCGCGACCTCGCCGCCGACGCCGCCGCCCTGACCGCCGCCCTGGCCGGCGCGCTCGGCGGCGGCGGAAGGCCCGCGCACCTCGCGGGGATCGGCGTCGGCGGCATGGTCGCCCAGGTGGCCGCGCTCGACCACCCGGAGGCGTTCTGCGCCCTCACCCTGGTCGGCACCCGCGCGGTAGCCCCCGGCCCGCCCGACGACGACCTCCCCGACCACGACCCGGCGACGATGAGCCGACTGTTCGCCCGTCCCGCGCCGGACTGGAGCAGCCGCACGGCGGTGGCGGAGTTCGCCGCCGCCGGCGCGGAGATCCTCGGCAACGACCCCGGCACCGCCCGCGCGACCGCCGCGCGCATCTGGGACCGTACGCCCGGCACCGCTCCCCCGGTCCAACTGGCCAACCAGCTGGGCCTGGTGTTCGCCACGCTCGACTGCGCACCCCGCTGGCGCGAGCGCCTGCCCGGGATCCGGGTCCCCACGCTCGTCGTCCACGGCCGCCGCGACCCGTTCTTCCCCCTCGGCAACGGCGAGGCGCTCGCCCGCGAGATCCCCGGGGCCCGGCTGCTCGTCCTCCCGGAGGCCGCCACCGCGATCCCCGACGCGGCGGTCGGCCAGGTGACCGGGGCGATGCTCGCGCTCGGACCGGGGTGAGGCAGGGTGGGTGGGCGCACTCGACGAACCGACCCCCCGGCCCCGGCCACCCGGGACGAACTGAGGCGGCTCTCCGACCGGTACCAGCCCTCCCTCGACCGGGACGACCCGGGCGGCCCCCCTGGACCCCGGAGCGGTGGGAGTCCTTCCGCACCGCCGCCGACGCCGCCCTGGCGGCACTGCGCCACGACCTGGGCGCCGCCTGGACGGTCACGGACCGCAGGAGCTGAACCCGGGAGCGACGGGCGGAACGACGGACGGGAACGACGGGCGGCGGGCCCGGACACCCACCGTGTCC
>NZ_JBHZCN010000113.1:0-29040 GCF_042755465.1 Kitasatospora sp. NPDC059160
ACCGCCTCTTGGCCGCCGGGTATTTTGCGCCCGACCCCTGGGGGGGACTGGGGGGTGGGGCGGCCCGCGGGGGGTTCGGGCGGGCCGCCCCTCGGGCCCTGACGTCAGGTCACGGCAGGTCGAGCACCTGGGCCCGGCGGTCCGCCGGGTTGAGGTGGTAGAGCAGCAGGAGCCGGGAGCCGTCGCCGGGCGCGCGGTGCACGTCGAGGAAGGTGCCGGGGCCCGCCGGGGTGACCATCGCGACCGGACCGGCGAGGCCGGACCGCACGGTGAGGGCCGGGTGCAGGACGTCCAGCGGGACGGTCGGACGGGTGCCGCGCAGGCCGATCGAGGAGAAGGAGTCGGCCGGGTCGGGCGTGCCGGAGGCGGCCACGCCGGTCCAGACCCCGTACCGGACGGTGCTGTGGCCGGGCCCGACGCCGGGCAGGGCGCCCAGCCGGACCGGGAGCACCACCACGTCGCTGTCCAGCAGCTCGGTGTCGGTGTCGCCCCAGCGGGCGTTCAGCGGCTGGACGTCGAGTTCGGCGCCGGTGCGGGCGTCCAGGGCCCGGGAGACCAGGACGTCGCTGCCGCGCAGCCGGTCGGCCTTGAGGATCACGTCGGTGACGCCGTCCCCGTCGGTGTCCAGCGACACCCGCACCCCGTACAGCCCGACCGGGGTGGCCGCGGGGGCCCACAGCCGGGCTCCCACGTACAGCAGGTCGGAGTCGGCGGCCGCGCCGACGGCCCGCAGGTCCGCGACCCGGTCGCCGGGGTGTTCGACGCAGAGTTCCTGGGGCGGCTCGGCCGACTCCCCGGCGTCCTCGGGCCGGACGCCCGCGCCGGGGCCGACGGCCTTGCCGTCGCCGGGTCGGCAGTCCGGCCAGCGGGCGCCCTCGCCGCCGAGGGCGAAGGCGCTGACCAGTCCGGGTGCCGCGCCCGGCGCGGCGCTGCCGCCGAGGGTGACCAGGGTGCCGTCCCGGGGGGTCCGGGCGGAGGCGGTGACGCCGAGGTCGCCGGTGGGGCGCGGGGCGGCGAACACCGGGACCCGCAGCTGCGGCAGGGCCCCGTCGGTGACCGGGCTGAGCAGCACGCGGCCGGACAGCTCGCCCCGGTAGCTGCGGGCCCGGCCGCCCTGCTCGGTGTCGATGGTCGGATCGGGCGTGCGCCCCAGCCGCCCCGGGACGGACAGCGTGACCCGCACCCGCGCGGTGCCGCCGGCCGGCACCTCCACCCGCGCCGGGCTCACCTCGAAGGCGGCGCCCGGCAGTTCGGTGGCGGCCGCGTAGCCGGTGCGGTAACTCAGCGGCGCGGAGGCGTGGTTGGCCAGCTCGATCTCGCGGACCAGGGCGGTCGGCCCGCCGACCTCGACCGGCCCGTAGGAGACCCCGACGCCGCCCGGCGCCGCGCCCTCCCCCGCCGCGTAGGCCACCACCGGGGTGCGGACCGCTCCGTCGACCCGGGCCCGCCCGGCGCCGGTGCGCTCGGGGCCGTAGACCGGCCCGCTGCGGTCGTCGCCCAGGTAGGTGTCCGTGCTGGTGTTCATCAGGGCGGCCTTGACCTGCTCGACCGGCCAGTCCGGGTGGGCGGCGCGGACCAGCGCGGCCAGTCCGGCGACGTGCGGGGTGGCCATCGAGGTGCCGTTCTCGCGCTGGCCGCCGGTGCCGCTGCCGACCAGGGCGGACCAGATGGTCTCCCCGGGGGCGGCGAGGTCGGGCTTGACCACGCCGGGCAGGCCGATGCCCCGGGAGGTGAAGTCGGTGAGGGTGTCGACCCGGGCCGGCTGGTTCCGCGCGACGGAGCCGTGCAGCGGATTGCCGGGCGCGGCGAGCCGGACCCGGACGTCGCCGTCGGCGGCGGCCTTCACCAGCCGTTCGCCGTCCGCGCGGCCGAGCAGGACGGCCGGGATCCGGTCGTTGCCGGAGATCTCGGCCAGGTGGTCGCTGTCCGCGGCGTAGAGCGCGCCGATCGCCCCGGCGTCGGCGGCGTGGTCGGCCCGCGGGCCGGAGTTGCAGGCCCGGTCGGGGTCGCGGGTGTTCCAGGTGAGCACCGCGATCCGGCCCTTGAGGCGCTGCTGGTCGGCCGCGCTGAACTCGGTGCAGCCGTCCGCCTGGTCGGCGGGCACGGCGAGCCCGCCGGTCACCTCGGTGGTGCTCCAGCCCTGGTAGCGCTCGCTCCAGTGGCCGGGGACGACCCCGGCCTGCGCGGTGGGGGCGAGCACGGTGATGCCGTCCACGTCGGCGTGCCCGTGCACGGAGGCGGCGACGGTGACCGCCCGCACGGCCGTGCCGGGGCTGCCGCCGATGCCGTACACGTCGCCCTCGTTGCCGGCCGCCGCGACCACCACGGTGCCCAGTTCGGCGAGCCGGTCGACGGCCAGCGCGTCGGCGTCGTCGGGGCTGCCGAAGCGGCTGCCGAGCGACAGGTTGACCACGTCGAGCCGGTCGCCGAGGTCGCCGTCGCCGTTCGGGTCGGCGGCCACGTCGAGGGCCTGGGCGAGCCGGTCGGTGGAGCCGTCGCAGCCGAACACCCGGATCGCGTAGAGCTGCGCGCCGGGGGCGGCGCCGGGGCCGATCCGGAACGAGGCCGGGTCGAGCCCGGGCCGGTACGGGCCGGCGTACGGGTGGCCGTCGGCGGTGACGCCGTACCCGGCGGCCGTCCCGGCGACGTGGGTGCCGTGCCCGTTGCGCACGCAGTCCAGCGGGTTGTCGCTGGGGTGCGGCACCGGCTGGTGGTTGGGGGCGGCCGGGTCGGGGTTGTAGTCGTCGCCGACCAGGTCCTTGCCGCCGACCACCTTGGCGTTGGGGAACAGCGCGGCCGGGGCGGGCTTGCCGCGCTCGACGGAGCGGAAGGCCTCCTCGGTGCCGGGGCCGCCGAAGTCGGCGTGGGTGTAGTCGATGCCGCTGTCGATGATGCCGATCCGTACGCCCCGGCCGGTGTTCCCGTCCGGCGCGGTGTCGCCCGACCAGACCTGGGGGGCTCCGGTCAGCGGGACGGAGTAGGCGTTGTCGCGCTGCTTGTTCACGATCGGGTGGACGGCCCGGACGCCGGGCAGCGCCCGCAGGGCGGGCAGCCGGTCGGCGGGGAGGCTGACCGCCAGGCCGGTGAGCAGGGTGCGGGTGCGGTAGAGCTCGCGGGCGGCGGGCGCCGACCGGTGGACGGCCCCGGCCAGCCGGTCGAGCGCGTCCCCGGCCCGGGAGCGCTGGGCGGCGCCCGCCCGGGCGGCCTCCCGGCGGACGGCGTCCGGCGAGCGCCGGGCCCGCCGGGCGCCGTCGGCGGCGCTGCGCCAGGCCGGTCCGGCCGCCTCGGTGTCGAGTTCGAGCAGGACGGAGGCCGTCCGGCCCGGTGGTCCTGCGCTGGGTGGTCCGGCGCTGGGCGGTCCGCCCGCGGCCGGGGTGGCGGCGAGCGCCGCTCCGGCGGCCAGCAGGACCAGGGTGAGGCCGATCCGGGCGACCGGTCGGCGGACGGGTGGCAGACGCACTGGTGGCTCTCCCCCGGGAGGGGGACTGATCCGCACGCCGTGTCGCAGACGCCCGCCCACGCGGACGTCGATCACCCTTCCGGGGGCCCCAAATTAGGATGATCGCGATGACGGGCGCGAGCGCCTTCCCTCGAACGGGTCCGGTTCGCACCCGATGGAGTGACGCGGCGTCAGCCCGGTCGGCCCAGTAGGCCGATCAACGCCGATCGGCGGTCCGGTCGGTGGCACCGACCGGCGGCACCGGCCGGCCGCGGCCGCGCTCAGCTGTGCCCGGTGGCGCCGCCGTTGTCCCGGCGGTCCAGCGAACGCTGCAGCGCGGCGGCGGCGAAGGGGTTCCGCTCGCTGGCCCGGCGTCGGCGCGGGGCGCGGACGGGGGTGGCGGCGGGGGCGGGGGTGGCGTGGCGGTCGGCGGTGGTGGGCATACCGGGCTCCTTGGAAGCGGCGCGCGGGCAAGCGCGGCAGGGGGTGGGAGAGGTACGCGCGGGGGCAGGGGTCGCCTGCCCGTGGGGGCGCACGCGCACACGGGCCGCACACCCTGGCTACAGGGGCGGCACACCGTATGGCCCTTCCACGGTACGACCCCGCCCCGGCCGTGTCTGCACGAATACTTGGATTTCCTAGTATCTGAGACGGCTGTCACCCGGGTGAACGCACCAGGGCCCGGACCGCCGATGGAACGGCGGTCCGGGCCCTGGTCAGACCGGTACGGGGGTCAGCCCAGGTCGACCGAGCGCGCGAAGCGGGCGCCGATCTCGGCGGCGATCGCCGTCAGCACGTCCTGCGGGATCTCGCTGTCCACGGTGATCGAGGCGAGCGCGCTGCCGCCGTCCCGGGCGACCTGCATGCCCGCGATGTTGATGCCCGCGTCACCGAGGTGGCGGCCGAGCACGCCGACCACGCCGGGGCGGTCCTCGTACTTGAAGAAGGCCATGTGGTCGGTGAGCGCCACGTCGACGTCGAAGGTGTCCACGCCGACGATCTTCTGGGCCTGCTTGGGGCCGGCCAGCGTGCCGGAGATGGCGATCTCCTCGCCGTTGCCGAGCGTGCCGCGCACGGTGATCACGTTGCGGTGCTCGGCGCTCTCGCTGGAGGTGGTCAGGCGGACCTCGACGCCGCGCTCCTGGGCGAACAGCGGGGCGTTGACGTAGGACACCGTCTCCGCCACGACGTCCTCGAACACGCCCTTGAGCGCGGACAGTTCGAGCACCTTCACGTCGTGCTGGGTGATCTCGCCGCGGACCTCGACGTCCAGCCGGACGGCCACCTCGCCGGCCAGCGCGGTGAAGATCCGGCCGAGCTTCTCGGCCAGCGGCAGGCCCGGGCGCACGTCCTCGGCGATCACGCCGCCCTGGACGTTGACGGCGTCCGGTACCAGCTCGCCGGCCAGCGCCAGGCGCACCGACCTGGCGACCGCGATGCCGGCCTTCTCCTGTGCCTCGTCGGTGGAGGCGCCCAGGTGCGGGGTGGCGACCACGTTGTCGAAGGCGAACAGCGGGGAGTCGGTGCACGGCTCCTTGGCGTAGACGTCCAGGCCCGCGCCGGCCACCCGGCCCTCGCGCAGGGCGGCGGCGAGCGCCTCCTCGTCCACGATGCCGCCGCGGGCGGCGTTGACGATGCGCACGCTCGGCTTGACCTTGTGCAGCGCCTCGTCGCCGATCAGGCCGATCGTCTCGGGGGTCTTGGGGAGGTGGACGGTGATGAAGTCCGAGACCTCCAGCAGCTCCTCCAGCGAGACCAGCTTGACGCCCATCTGGGCGGCCCGGGCGGCCTGGATGTAGGGGTCGTACGCGACGATCTTCATCCCGAACGCGGACATCCGCTGGGCGACCAGGACACCGATCCGGCCGAGGCCGACCACGCCGAGGGTCTTCTCGCTCAGCTCGACGCCGGTGTACTTGTTGCGCTTCCACTCGCCCTGCTTGAGCGCCGCGTTGGCCGGGGCGATGTTGCGGGCGACGGAGATCAGCAGGCCGCAGGCGAGCTCGGCGGCGGTGACGATGTTGGAGGTCGGCGCGTTCACGACCATCACGCCGGCCTTGGTGGCGGCGGCCACGTCCACGTTGTCCAGGCCGACGCCGGCCCGGGCGACCACCTTGAGCTTGCGGGCGACGGCCAGCGCCTCGGCGTCGACCTTGGTGGCGGAGCGGATCAGGATCGCGTCCACGTCGGCGATCGCGGTGAGCAGCTCGGTGCGGTCGGCGCCGTTGCAGTGGCGGATCTCGAAGTCGGGGCCGAGGGCGTCGACGGTGGCGGGCGACAGCTCTTCGGCGATCAGTACGACGGCGCTCTTGGAGGTCACAGTGCTCACGACAGTGTTGTCCTTAACTGTCCGGTTCCCCGGCGCACGTAGGTGGCGTGTGAGGGCGGGGAAGGTGGCATGGCCGCGTAGGTAGACGCACGACGCTGTGGGCCTGACGCGCACTCGGGAGTGTATCGACGGGCTGGGTACCAGGCTGCTCCCGTCCGGCGAAATCACCCGGACGAGAGCAGCCTACTTGTACAAGGAAGTTACAAAATACGGGACGAAAAGGCTCAGGCCTTCTCGTTGACCCAGCTCATCAGCGAGCGCAGCTTCTTGCCGGTGGTCTCCAGCAGGTGGTCCTCGTCGGCCTTCTTGTACTCGTTGTACTTGGGCAGACCCGCCTTGTACTCGGCGATCCAGGTCTTGGCGAAGGTGCCGTCCTGGATCTCGGCCAGGACCTTCTTCATCTCGGCCTTGGTGTCGGCGGTGATGATGCGCGGGCCGGTGACGTAGTCGCCCCACTCGGCGGTCTCGGAGACCGACCAGCGCATCTTCTCCAGGCCGCCCTCGTACATCAGGTCGACGATCAGCTTGAGCTCGTGCAGGCACTCGAAGTAGGCGATCTCCGGCTGGTAGCCGGCCTCGACCAGGGTCTCGAACCCGGCCTTCACCAGGGCGGCGGTGCCACCGCAGAGGACGGCCTGCTCACCGAACAGGTCGGTCTCGGTCTCCTCGGTGAAGGTGGTCTTGATGACGCCGGCCTTGGTGGCGCCCAGGCCCTTGGCGTAGGACAGCGCGAGGTCGAAGGCCTTGCCCGAGGCGTCCTGCTCGACCGCGACGATCGCGGGGACGCCGCGGCCCTCCTCGTACTGGCGGCGGACCAGGTGGCCCGGGCCCTTCGGGGCGACCATGCAGACGTCGACGTCCGCCGGGGGCTTGATGAAGCCGAAGCGGATGTTCAGGCCGTGCCCGAAGAACAGGGCGTCGCCCGCCTTCAGGTGCGGCGCGATGTCGGCCTCGTAGACGTCGGCCTGGATCGGGTCCGGCACCAGGATCATGATGACGTCGGCCTCGGCCGCGGCCTCGGCGGGGGTGACCACGCGCAGGCCGGCCTCCTCGGCCTTGGCGCGGGACTTGGACTCCGGCTTAAGGCCGACCCGGACGTCGGCGCCGGAGTCGCGCAGGGACAGCGCGTGGGCGTGGCCCTGGCTGCCGTAGCCGATGACCGCGACCTTGCGGCCCTGGATGATGGACAGGTCGGCGTCGTCTTCGTAGAACAGCTCGGCCACGGGGGCACATCTCCTTGCGTGTTGGTGCCGGGTACGCGGTTTCCTACCGTATGCGCACCCGGCGCGGTGCGGTCGTTTACTTCAGAAGGTGAGACAGCGCTGGGGTCAGGCGCTGCGGTCGAGGGCGCGCAGCGAGCGGTCCGTGATGGAACGCGCGCCGCGGCCGATGGCGACCAGGCCGGACTGGACCAACTCCTTGATGCCGTAAGGCTCCAGCATCCGGAGCATGGCCTCCAGCTTGTCCGAGCTGCCGGTGGCCTCGATGGTCACCGCTTCCGGCGACACGTCGACGGTCTTGGCACGGAACAGCTGGACGATCTCGACGATCTGCGACCGGGTCTCGTTGTCGGCGCGGACCTTCACCAGGACCAGTTCCCGCTGGATCGCAGCGGCCTGGTCGAGTTCGACGATCTTTATCACGTTCACGAGCTTGTTGAGCTGCTTGGTGACCTGTTCCAGCGGGAGGTCCTCGACGTTGACCACGATCGTCATCCGGGACACGTCCGGGTGCTCGGTCGGGCCGACGGCGAGGGAGTCGATGTTGAAGCCCCGACGGGAGAACAGCGCGGCGATGCGGGCGAGCACGCCGGGCTTGTTCTCGACCAGGACGGAGAGGGTGTGCTTGGACATGTGGTTCCTCAGTCGTTCCGGGGTGTCAGGGGCCGTCAGTCGAGGTCGTCGCCGAAGTCGGGCCGGACGCCCTTGGCGAACTGGATCTCGTCGTTGCTGGTGCCGGCCGCGACCATCGGCCACACCATCGCGTCCTGGTGGACGATGAAGTCGATGACCACCGGGCGGTCGTTGATCTCCATCGCCTGCCGGATGACCGCGTCCAGGTCCTCGGGGCGCTCGCAGCGCAGGCCGACGCAGCCCATCGCCTCGGACAGCAGGACGAAGTCCGGGATCCGGGTGCCCTGGGCCGGCGGCGCGATGCCGTCGTGCTCCGGGCCGGAGTGCAGCACGGTGTTGGAGTAGCGCTGGTTGTAGAACAGCGTCTGCCACTGCCGGACCATGCCCAGCGAGCCGTTGTTGATGACCGCGACCTTGATCGGGATGTCGTTCAGGGCGCAGGTGACCAGCTCCTGGTTGGTCATCTGAAAGCAGCCGTCGCCGTCGATGGCCCAGACCGCGGACTCCGGGCGGCCCGCCTTGGCGCCCATCGCCGCCGGGACGGCGTAGCCCATGGTGCCGGCGCCGCCGGAGTTGAGCCAGGTGCCGGGCTTCTCGAAGCGGATGTACTGCGAGCTCCACATCTGGTGCTGGCCGACGCCCGCCGCGTAGATCGCCTCCGGGCCGACCAGTTGGCCGATCCGCTCGATGACCTGCTGCGGGGAGAGCTGGCCGTCCGGGGCCGGCTCGAAGCCCAGCGGGTAGGTCTTCTTCCACGCGTCGAGCTTCTCCCACCACTCGGCGTAGTCGCCCTTGTGGCCGGCGTCGAACTCGGCCTGGACGGCGACGATCAGGTCGGCCAGCACCTCGCGGGCGTCGCCGACGATCGGCACGTCCGCCGGGCGGTTCTTGCCGATCTCGGCCGGGTCGATGTCCGCGTGCACGATCTTGGCGTACGGGGCGAAGCTGTCCAGCTTGCCGGTGACCCGGTCGTCGAAGCGGGCGCCGAGGGTGAACAGCAGGTCCGACTTCTGCAGCGCGGTGACGGCCGGGACGGAGCCGTGCATGCCGGGCATGCCCAGGTGCTGGGGGTGGCTGTCCGGGAAGGCGCCGAGGGCCATCAGGGTGGTGACGACCGGGGCGCCGGTCAGCTCGGCGAGGATCCGCAGCTCGGCGGTGGCGTTCGCCTTGAGCACGCCGCCGCCGACGTAGAGCACCGGGCGCTTGCTGCCGACCAGCAGCTTCGCGGCCTCGCGGATCTGCTTGGCGTGCGGCTTGGTGACCGGGCGGTAGCCGGGCAGCGCGGTCTCGACCGGCCAGCGGAAGGTGGTGGTGGCCTGGAGGGCGTCCTTGGCGATGTCGACCAGGACCGGGCCGGGGCGGCCGGTGGCGGCGATGTGGAAGGCCTCGGCGATCACCTGGGGGATCTCGGCCGGGTCGGTGACCAGGTAGTTGTGCTTGGTGATCGGCATCGTGATGCCGCAGATGTCCGCCTCCTGGAAGGCGTCGGTGCCGATCGCCTTGGAGGCGACCTGGCCGGTGATCGCGACGATCGGCACGGAGTCCATGTACGCGTCGGCGATCGGGGTGACCAGGTTGGTGGCACCGGGGCCGGAGGTGGCCATGCAGACCCCGACCCGGCCGGTGGCCTGGGCGTACCCGGTGGCGGCGTGACCGGCGCCCTGCTCGTGCCGGACCAGGATGTGGCGCACCTTGACCGAGTCCATCAGCGGGTCGTACGCGGGGAGGATGGCCCCGCCCGGGATGCCGAAGACGGTGTCGGCACCCACGGCCTCGAGCGAGCGGATGAGCGACTGGGCGCCGGTCATGGTCTCGGCGACGTGCTGGGGAGCCTGGGCGGCCGGGGTGTCCCCGCGGCGGGGGGATGCGGCGTGCTCGGTCATCTGCCTGTCTCTTCTCGGGTTTTGCCGGCCCGGTGCTGCGGGCCCCGGTGCTGCGAGGGTGGGGTCCCGGTCCGGGCCGATCGCCGGCTCTGCCTCAATCGTCCCGCCGATTCCGACGAGTCGGACGTCTCGGGGCGGTCGGGGCCAGGGGTCTTGCGGTTGGAACAGCGTCAGTGCAACAAAAAACCCCTCGTGCCCAAGGGCATGCGAGGGGTGGCGCGTCGGTCTGTCACGAGCGGGGCTTGCGAGCCCACTCAGCCGACGCGCCCGCCAAGTACGAGAATTCGGGTGCGCATGGCAACGACCTTCCTCCCGTCCGGGGTGGCGTGTCAAGCAGGTGGGATGACCGTCTCGCCATGCGGACCGGCTCCCGGACCGGTCACGGCCCGGTGTTCGGGCAGGTCGGGGGCCCCGTGGTGGGGTACGGCACGGCCCCCCTGGGCGTCCGGGCGGCCACTCGTCCGGGTGTCCGCGGCCAGGTAGCCGCGGCGGGCGGAGAGCGTGCCGAGCGGCTTGGGCAGCGGGTAGCCGCGGCGGGCCAGCGCCCGGCGCAGCCGGGTCTCGTCCAGCGGCGGGGCGAAGGCCGAGCCCTGGCCGAACCGGCAGCCCAGCTCCTGGAGGGCGGCGACCTGCCGGGGCAGGTCCACCCCCTCGGCGGCGGTGGCCATCCCGAGGTCCCGGCCGAGCCGCAGGGCGTGCCCGGCCAGGGTGCGGCTGAGCCCGGACTCGCCCAGGTCCTGGACCAGCGTGCGGTCCAGCTTGAGCCCGTCCAGCGGCAGTCGGGCGAGCGCCCCCAGCGAGCCGCTGCCCGCGCCGTAGCCGGCCAGCCAGGTGGAGACGCCGAGTCTGCGCAGCGCGGCCAGCCGGCGGCCGAGCTCGTCCGCGAGCGGGTCCGGGCCCATCCGGGCCACCTCGATCACCAGCTCGCCGGCCGGCAGCCCGCTGTCGCGCAGCGCCGCGGCCACCGTCTCGTACAGGCCGGGCGAGCAGAGCCGCTCGATCGAGAGCCGGACGGCCACCGGGACGGGCGCCGGGGCGCCGGGGCGCCGGCCGGCCGGGTCGCGGCGGTCGGCCGCGGCCGCCACCGCCTCGTGCACCAGCCAGCGGGAGAACCGGGTGGCCGCGTCGCCGTGCTCGGCCGAGCGCATGAACTCGGCCGGGGTGAGCAGCAGCCCGCCCGCCGAACGCCAGCGGGCCTGGGCCTCGACGGCGGTCACCGCGCCGCTGGTCAGGTCCACCACGGGCTGGTGGAGCAGGGTGAAGCCGCCCTCCCGGACGGCCACCCGCAGCCGTTCCTCCAGCTCGGAGCGGCGCTCCAGGTCGGCCCGCATCGCGGGGGCGTAGAGCACCACCCGGCCCTTGCCCTCGGACTTGGCCCGGTACATCGCCAGGTCGGCGTTGCGCATCAGCTCGTCGGCGGCGGCCCTCGGGTCGGCGGCCGGGCCGCGTTCGGGGGTGCCGAAGGCGATGCCGATGCTGGCGGCGACGCCGAGTTCGACCCCGCCGATCCAGTACGGCTCGGAGAGCGCGACCCGCAGCCGCTCGGCCAGTTCCTGGACCTGGAGCCGGCCGAGCGGGCCGCAGACCAGCGCGGCGAACTCGTCGCCGCCGAACCGGGCCACGGTGTCCCCGCAGCGGACGGCGCCCTGCAGCCGGCGGGCCGCCTGCACCAGCAGCTCGTCCCCGACCTGGTGGCCGGCGGTGTCGTTGACCGCCTTGAAGCCGTCCAGGTCGAGGAAGAGCACCGCGATGCCGGCGCCCGTCCCGCCCTGCTGGCCGCGGGTGCCGAGGGCGCCGCGCAGCCGCTGGGCGAACAACGCCCGGTTGGGCAGGTCGGTGAGCGGGTCGTGGAAGGCGTTGTGCTGCAACTGAGCCTGGAGCATGACGCGTTCGGTGACGTCCCGGCTGTTCAGCAGCAGCCCGTCGCGGTGCCGGCTGACGGTCGACTCGACGTGCAGCCACTCCCCGATCCCGGAGCTGATCCGGCACTCCACCCGGGCCGAGGGCTCGACCGTGCCCGGGGTGCGGTGGGCGGCCAGCCGCACCCGCGCGAGGTAGCGGCGGACCTCGGCGAGCACCCGGTCCACGTCCTCGGGGTGGACCAGGTCCAGCAGGTTGCCGCCGACCAGTTCCTCCGGGTCCCGCCCGTAGACGCCGAGCGCCGCCGGGGAGACGTACGAGAGCACGCCGTTGGCCCCGGCGATCATGATGACGTCGCTGGACCCCTGCACCAGGGAGCGGAAGTGCGACTCCTTGTGGGCGAGTTCCTGGGCCAGCGAGAGGTTGTCGAGCAGCATGACGCCTTGCCTGAGGATCAGTGCCAGCCCGACGGTGCACGCGGCCGCAGCCACCACGCGGTCCAACTGCCGTCCGCCGAGGGCGTTGTAGAGGATTCCGGCGGTGCACACCGCGGCCGCCGCGTAGGGCGTGAGCGCACTGAAGGTGGTGGCCACCCGTCGGCGCGGCAGGCCGCCGGCCGAGGGGTGCTCGCGCAGCGGGCGGCGCCAGCGCGAGGACCACGGCGCCCACGCGAGCAGCAGGCTGCCGGAGAACCAGCCGGCGTCCAGCAGTTCGCCGGAATGGTAGTTGCTGTGCAGCTCCGGGGAGGTGAACAGGGCGTCGCAGATGACCGTGACGGCGAGCGCGATCATCGCGGTGTGCACCGCCGCCCGGTTGCCGTCCCGGCCGCCGAAGCGCAGTCCCACCACCAGGCTGACCAGCAGGATGTCCAGCACCGGGTAGGCCAGGTTGAGGGCCAGCCGCAGCGGGGAGCCGTCCTCGCCGGCCGCGATCCGGCCGAGCGCCAGGCTCCAGCTGAGGGTGAACAGCGAGCCGGCGATCAGCCAGCCGTCGAGCAGCAGGCACAGCCAGCCGGCCGCCGTCCGCGGGTGCTGGGCGAGCACCAGCACGCCGGTGATGGCGAGCGGGGCGAACAGCAGGAAGGCGTACGGGGCGAGCGAGTTCTGCGGCAGCGCGGTGCGCACGACCACCTCGTACCAGCCCCAGGTGCCGTTGCCGAAGGCCACCATGAGCGAGGAGAGGCCGAACAGCAGCCAGGCCGGGCGGGCGTGGCCGGCGACCGTGCAGCCGTACACCAGGCAGGACAGCGCGGCCGCGAGGGCCGCCGCGGCGAGCCCGAAATCACCCATGAAGGCGGCGAGTTGGTGGGATCCCCAGCTGGTGGCGGCGCCCAGCGCATAGGCCAGGCAGAGCACGCCGAGGACCAGGCCGGGCAGCGAGCGGCTCTCCCGGAGCCGGCCCAGCGGACCGCGTCCGACCGGCCCCGGCGGCTCGGGCGCGGACGTGTCGGCGGGCGGCACGCCCGGTCGTCCGGATCCGGGCAGCACCGTATCGGTGGAGCTCACTCGGCCTCTCCCCCTCCGGCCCGGGGCCTGGCGCCCCGGCCACGGACCACCGGCCGCGCACCTCTCGACCGTACGCGGTGGCCTGGCGCCCCGTCGGGACGGCGGCCCAGGGGGTGGGCGGCCGTCCGGCCACCGCACCGCACCGATGCTCCCGGTCGGGACCCTACACCAATTCCGTCACTCAATGACACGCACACTCAACTTAGAGTAATGGCGACAGAGCGGGGAAAGGCACCCGATTCCGACCGATCGGCCCGGTTGGCGGCGGCGCGCGGGCAGGGGCTCACGCGGCGCGCACGGGAGCACGCAACGGCGCCCGGCCACCCGGGCGGCCCCGGCCGCCGACCGTTCGGACACGGTCGGCGACCTGCGGGTTCACCAGCCCGAGGGGGCCGGGTCGTCGGGGAACAGCCGCAGCCGGTGGGCCAGCGCGGCGGCCTCGCCACGGCCGCCGACCTCCAGCTTTCCCAGGATGTTGGACACGTGCACGCTTGCGGTCTTCGGAGAGATGTACAGCTCCTCGGCGATCTGCCGGTTGGTCCAGCCCCGGGCGAGCAGCCGGAGCACGTCCCGCTCACGGGGGGTGAGCCCGAAGGAGTCCCCGACCGCCGGGGCCGGTCCCGCCGCCGCGGCCGGGCGCTCCACCGGGGCCAGCGTGAGCCCCGCGCGCTCCGCCAGTGCGGTGACCTGGGCCGCGAGCGGCCGGTCGCCCCGGGCGGTCGCCAGTTCGCCCGCCTCGCGCAGCAGTTCGGTCGCGGCCTCGCGCCGCCCGGCCCGCACCTGGGCCTCGGCGCCGCGCAGCAGGGCGAGTGCCAGCGGGTACGGCAGCCCGGTCGACCGCAGCTCGGTGGCCGCCTCCGCCCACTGCCCGGTGGTGTCCGCGGCCGCGGCCCGGGCCAGCTCGGCCTCCAGCAGCCGGGCCCAGCCGTGGTGCAGCGGCGACTGGGGCCGCAGCTGGGTGGCCGCGGCGGCGATCGCGGTCAGCGCCTCGGCCCGGCCCGCGCCGGTCTCCGGCACGCCCAGGCTGTCCGCCTCCACCCCGGCGGCCTCCACCAGCAGCGGGTAGACGTCGGACTCGTAACCGAGCCGCCCGTCCTCCGCGAGCGCGGCGAGCAGTTCCGCCCGGGCGTCCAGCGGCCGCCCGTTGTGCGCGGCGATCCGCACCGCCAGGCGGCTGATCGGCACGCTGTGCTGCGCCTGGCCGAAACGGTTCGCCGACCGGGCCTGCGCCAGCATGGTCGCCGCAGTCGCGAAGTCCCCGCGCAGCACGGCGAGGTCGCCGCGCATCCGGTCCAGGAACTCCGCGTGGGAGCCGGGCAGGCCGATCAGCTCGCTGGCGGTGAGCAGTTCCTCCGCCTCCCGCACCTGCCCGAGGTCGGCGAGCGCCTCGACCAGGTTGCCGGTCAGGATGTTGCCGATGTTGCGCTGCAACCCGTTGCCGTCCGCGAACTCCAGCCCCTCCCGGGCCAGTCGGACGGCCTCCTCGGCCCGGCCCAGTCCGCGCTGCATGCTGGCCAGGTTGTTGATGCCGCGCAGCAGGAGGTCCGGGATGCCCAGCGCCCGGGCCCGCTCGACCGCGGCCGTCAGCTCGGCCAGCCCGCCCTCGGCGTCGCCCAGCAGGTCGTAGCGCAGGCTGCCGAGGGTCATCCGGGCGTGCACCTCGACCGAGTGGGCGCCGACCTCCCGGGCGATCCCGATCGCCCGCTCGGCCAGTTTGAGGTGTTCGAGGCGGGGCGCCCGGACCACCGCCACGCCCGCGGCCAGGGCGAACACCTCGGCCTGGGTCGCGGACGGCGGCAGGTGCTCCACCAGCCGGTGGGCGCGGGTGATCTCCTCGTCGTCCCCGGAGCGGCGCAGGTTGCCCAGCATCCGGGCCCGGTTGATCCGGAACCAGGCCGCGCGCACCGGGTGCTCGGCCTCGTCGACCAGCCGGATGCCGCGCTTGGCCAGGCTCAGCCCGCGCTCGCGGTCGCCGCAGCGCCGGGCCGCGACCACCGCCTCGGCCAGCACATCGACCAGCTGGATCCGGTCGCAGTCCGCGTCCGCGGGGCTGTGGTCGCAGGAGCCGGGCGGGTAGGTCTCGGCCCAGTCGTACGGGCGCAGGGTGTGCGCCAGCACCTCCTCGGAGACCAGGTCCCACAGCTCCAACCCCCGCTCCAGCATGCCGAGTTGCTCGGCGAAGGCGTTGCGGCGCCGGGCCGCGCGGGCGGCGTCCAGGGCGGTCGGCAGGGCCCGGGCCGGGTCGTGGGCGTGGTACCAGTAGTTGGCCAGCCGGGCGGGCAGCGCGTCGGCCGGGACGAGTTGCGGCCGGGCCTCCACCGCGAGCGCGAACTTGCGGTTGATCCGGTGCCGTTCGCCGGGCAGCAGGTCGTCCGAGACGGCCTCGCGGACCAGCGCGTGCCGGAACCGGTAGCCCTCGCCCTCGCTGTCCGGGCGCAGGATGTTGGCGCCGACGGCCGCCCGCAGCGCCTCGATCAGCGCCTCCTCGTCGTCGGCCAGGACGGCGGCCAGCAGGGCGTGTTCGACGTGCGAGCCGCCCTCGGCGGCGATCCGCACCACCTTCTGGGCCTCCTCGTCCAGGCTCTCCACCCGGACCAGCAGGATGTCCCGCAGCGAGTCGGTGAGGCCGGCGCCGCAGCCGTCCTCGAAGGCGGTGGCCAGCTCCTCGACGAAGAACGGGTTCCCCTCCGAGCGGCGCAGGATCCGGTCCACCAGCTGGCGGTCGGGGGCGCCCGTGCCGAGGATGCCGGCCAGCTGGGCCGCGACCTCGCGGCGGCCGAAGCGCTCCAGCTCCAGGCGCTGCACGGTGCGCAGCCGCTCCAGCTCGGCCAGGAAGGGGCGCAGCGGGTGGCGGCGGTGCAGGTCGTCGGTGCGGTAGGTGGCGACCAGCAGCACCCGGGAGCGGTGCAGGGTGCGCACCAGGAAGGCGAGCAGTTCGCGGGTGGAGCGGTCGGACCAGTGCAGGTCCTCCACGGCGAACACGAGGGTACGTTCCGCGCCGAACCGTTCGAACAGTCTTGCGGTGTGCTCGAACAGTCGGGCCCGGCCGTACTCGTCGTTGGGTTCGCCGTCCCCCTCGCCGAACTCGGAGAGCAGCCGGGCGAGATGGCCCTCGCTGCCGGCCGCGGCCGCCTCGAACTCGGCGCCCAGCGCGCGGTGCAGCCGGCGCAACGCGGCGGCGAGCGGCGCGTAGGGCAGGCCCTCGGCGCCGACCTCCAGACAGCTGCCGAGCGTGGTGACCGCTCCCCCGTCGGCGGCCCGCTGGAGGAACTCCTCCAGCAGCCGGGTCTTGCCGATCCCGGCCTCGCCGCCGATCAGCACGGCCTGCGGGCTGCCGGTGCCCGCCCGGCGCAGCGCGTCGGTCAGTTCGGTGATCTCGCTGCCGCGGCCGACGAAGACGGGACTCACCGATATCTGCTGCATGGAGGCGAGCATGCCATAGCCGGAGCCACTGGTGAGAGGGGTTATCTCGCGGGGCGAACGCCCGGAGGGGAAGGCGCTCCCCCGCGGCGCCTCCCCCTCCGGAACTGCATCGGCACCGTCCTGGTGCCGGGTCGTCAGCATTCCGTCTGACGCACGGGGCGACGCTGGAAGCGGGCGGCCACCGGACGGCGGCGCAGCCGGGCGACCTGCTTGGCCTCGCGGACCAGACGCTCGTGCTCGGCGCGGGCTTCGAGCTCGTGGGCGTGCTGCTGGATGAGCTGGTACTCGATCACTTCGGGTTCCCCCTGGGGTTTCGCCTTCGTTTCCCTGACATGTAAGAGCTTCCTCCCCCAGTGGGGGGTGCCACATCGGGAGCGTGCCCCATCTTCCGAAGGCCGAGCGCCTTAGATTCGGCGCCAGAAAAGGTTTAAGGCCCCGTCTCACCTAGATACGTAGGTGAGACGGGGCCTTAGGCCTTACTTAGGGGGCCTTAGACGCCTTAGGCGCCTTAGGAAGGCGGGCTTGACGGCCTAGGCCGCCGAGCCTTCTCAGGTGACTCAGGCCGAGACGCCCAGCTTCTCCAGGATCAGGTCCTTGACCCGGGCCGCGTCCGCCTGGCCACGGGTGGCCTTCATGACCGCGCCGACCAGCGCACCCACGGCGGCGACCTTGCCGTCGCGGATCTTGGCGGCGATCGCCTCGTTCTCGGCGATGGCCTGGTCGACCGCGGCGCCCAGCGCGGAGTCGTCCGAGACCACGGCCAGGCCGCGCTTCTCGACGACCTCGTCCGGCTCGCCCTCGCCGGCCAGCACGGCCTCGATGACCTGGCGGGCCAGCTTGTCGTTCAGCTTGCCCTCGGCGACCAGCGCGGTGACCCGGGCGACCTGCGCCGGGGTGATCGGCTGCTCGCTCAGCTCGGTACCGGTCTCGTTGGCGCGACGGGCCAGCTCGCCCATCCACCACTTGCGGGCCTGGTCGGCGGGGGCGCCGGCCGCGATGGTCTCCTGGATCGGCTCCACCGCACCGGCGTTGAGCACCGACTGCATGTCCTTGTCGGTCAGGCCCCACTCGGCCTGCAGCCGGGCGCGGCGCACCCGCGGCAGCTCCGGCAGCCCGGCCCGCAGCTCCTCGACCCACGCCCGGGCGGGGGCCACCGGCACCAGGTCCGGCTCGGGGAAGTAGCGGTAGTCCTCGGCGTTGTCCTTGATCCGGCCCGAGGTGGTGGAGCCGTCCTCCTCGTGGAAGTGACGGGTCTCCTGGACGATGGTGCCGCCGTCGGTCAGCACGGTGGCGTGCCGCTGGATCTCGAACCGGGCGGCCCGCTCCACGCTGCGCAGGGAGTTGACGTTCTTGGTCTCCGAGCGGGTGCCGAAGGTCTCGGTGCCGTTCGGGCGCAGCGACAGGTTGACGTCGCAGCGCATCTGGCCCTTGTCCATCCGGGCCTCGGAGACGCCCAGCGCCTTGATCAGCTCGCGCAGCTCGGCCACGTAGGCCTTGGCGACCTCGGGGGCGCGCTCGCCGGCGCCGACGATCGGCTTGGTGACGATCTCGATCAGCGGGATGCCGGCCCGGTTGTAGTCGAGCAGCGAGTGGGTGGCCCCGTGGATGCGACCGGTGGCGCCGCCGACGTGGCTGGACTTGCCGGTGTCCTCCTCCATGTGGGCGCGCTCGATCTCCACCCGGAAGGTCGTGCCGTCCTCCAGCTGCACGTCGAGGTAGCCGTTGAAGGCGATCGGCTCGTCGTACTGCGAGGTCTGGAAGTTCTTGGGCATGTCCGGGTAGAAGTAGTTCTTCCGCGCGAACCGGCACCACTCGGCGATCTCGCAGTTCAGCGCGAGGCCGATCTTGACTGCCGACTCCACGCCGATCGCGTTGACCACCGGGAGCGAGCCCGGCAGGCCCAGGCAGGTCGGGCAGGTCTGGCTGTTCGGCTCGGCGCCCAGCTCGGTCGAGCAACCGCAGAACATCTTGGTCTTGGTACCCAGCTCGACGTGGACCTCAAGGCCCATCACCGGGTCGTACGACGCGAGAGCGTCCTCGTAGGAGACCAGGTTCATGACGCTCACAGCGTCCCTTCTCACTTGAAGCTTGGGAGGTACGGGCCCGGCCGCCGCATCGCGCGGGGCCGGGCCGGGGCGCTCGGATCGACTCAGCCCAGCAGCACGTCGTCGGAGGCGAGCTGACGCAGCTCGCGCACCAGCAGGGCGGTGCCGGTGATCAGCGCGGCGGCGCCGACCAGGGCGTTGACCAGCTTGAGGGTGTCGCTCTCCTCGCGCGCCTTGCGGACGTCCTTGACCACGGAGATCGCACCGAACGCGCTGGTGCCGATGGACAGCCACAGCCCGGGCTTGCTGTGCTTGAACCCCTTGAGGGAGCTCTGGGCCTTGACGGAGCCCGGGGCCTTGACGGAGCTCGGGGCCTTGGCCTTCTCGATCTTGCTCACAGTGCCGGTACCTCCTCCAGCAGGGTGTGCCCCCACTTGTCGTTGAGCGCGGCCTCGACGGCGCCGCCCACGCGGTACAGGCGGTCGTCCGCCATCGCGGGAGCGATGATCTGCAGGCCGACCGGGAGATTGTCCTCCGGCGCCAGGCCGACCGGCAGCGACATGGCCGCGTTGCCCGCCAGGTTGGACGGGATCGTGCACAGGTCGGCCAGGTACATCGCCATCGGGTCGTCGGCGCGCTCGCCGATCGGGAAGGCGGTGGTCGGCGTGGTCGGCGAGACCAGCACGTCCACACCGGCGAAGGCGGCGTCGAAGTCCCGCGAGATGAGCGTGCGGACCTTCTGGGCCGAGCCGTAGTAGGCGTCGTAGTAGCCCGAGGAGAGGGCGTAGGTGCCCAGGATGATGCGGCGCTTGACCTCGTCGCCGAAGCCGGCCTCGCGGGTCAGCGCGGTGACCTCCTCGGCCGAGCGCGAGCCGTCGTCGCCGACCCGCAGGCCGTAGCGCATGGCGTCGAAGCGGGCCAGGTTGGAGGAGCACTCCGACGGCGCGATCAGGTAGTACGCCGGCAGCGCCAGGGTGAAGGACGGGCAGGACACCTCGACGACCTCGGCGCCCAGCTCGCGCAGCAGCTCCACCGACTCGTCGAAGCGCTGCATCACGCCGGTCTGGTAGCCCTCGCCGGCGAACTCCTTGACGACGCCGATCCGCATGCCGCGGACGTCGCGCATCCTCGCGGCCTCGACCACGGCCGGGACGGGCGCGTCGATCGAGGTGGAGTCCAGCGGGTCGTGGCCGGCGATGGCCTCGTGCAGCAGGGCCGCGTCCAGCACCGTGCGGGCGCACGGGCCGCCCTGGTCCAGGCTGCTGGAGAAGGCGACCAGGCCGTAGCGGGACACCGAGCCGTAGGTCGGCTTGACGCCGACGGTGCCGGTGACGGCGCCGGGCTGGCGGATCGAGCCGCCGGTGTCGGTGCCGATCGCCAGCGGGGCCTCGAAGGCGGCCAGCGCGGCGGCCGAACCGCCGCCGGAGCCGCCCGGGATGCGGGTGAGGTCCCACGGGTTGCCGGTCGGGCCGTAGGCCGAGTTCTCGGTGGAGGAGCCCATCGCGAACTCGTCCATGTTGGTCTTGCCGAGGATGACCACGCCCGCGTCCTTGAGACGGGTGGTCAGGGTGGCGTCGTAGGGCGGGATCCAGCCCTCGAGCATCTTGGACCCGCAGGTGGTCGGGATGCCCTTGGTGGTGAAGACGTCCTTGAGCGCGAGCGGGACGCCGGCCAGCGGGCCCAGCTCCTCGCCCTTGGCGCGCTTGTCGTCGACGGCCCTGGCGGCGGCCAGCGCGCCCTCGGTGTCGACGTGCAGGAAGGCGTTGACCTTCTTGTCGACGGCCTCGATGCGGTCCAGGTGCGCCTGGGCGACCTCGACGGCGGAGACCTCGCCCTTGGCGATGGCGCCCGCGGTCTCGGCCGCGGTGTACTTGATCAGCTCGGTCATCTCGGTCAGTCCTCCCCGAGGATCTGCGGCACACGGAAACGCTGCTCCTCGGCGGCGGGGGCGCCGGACAGCGCCTGCTCCGGGGTCAGCGACGGTCGCACCTCGTCCGCGCGCATGACGTTGGTCAGCGGCAGCGGGTGGGAGGTCGGCGGGACGTCCTGTCCGGCGACCTCGGAAACGCGGGCGACCGCGCCGATGATCACGTCGAGCTGCTCGGCGAAGTGGTCCAGCTCTTCGGGCTTCAGCTCAAGACGCGACAGCCGGGCGAGGTGGGCGACCTCCTCGCGCGTGATGCCAGGCATGCAGCGATCCTCAGGGTGAGTTCTGGTGAGACCCGGCGACGCCTGCGGCGGTGCCGGGCCCGGGCAGGAGCAGCCGGGTTCGGCGCTCCGTCCTCGTGGTCTTTGGACCCCATCCTATGGGGCCCGGCCCGGCCACCGGCCAACGAGTGGACCTGCGGCCCCGTTACCGTCCCCGTCGCCCCCGTCACCCCCGCCGCTACTGCGGCCCGGTACGGGCCCAACCCTGCGCGCCCGGCGTCTGGAAGCCGACCTGCGCGGCGGGCAGCGCCTGGCCGCGCTGCCCGGCCTGCAGGGCGGGCGGCAGCACCGGCGGGAGGGTCGGCGGCCGCACCGGCGACAGCGGGGACGGTCGGTCGGCCGGCTTGACCGCGGCGGCGCGGTCGACCGGCTTGATGATCGACGGGAGCTGCGGCGGCGCGCCGAGCCGCTCCACCGTCGGGGCGCCGGTGGTGCGGTGCACCCGCAGCCAGGCGGTGGCCTGCTCGGCGGGCAGCGCGGCGGACACCAGCCAGCCCTGGACGGCGTCCACGCCCATGCAGTGCAGCCGCTCCCAGGTCTCGTCGTCCTCGACGCCCTCGGCGACCACGGTCAGGCCGAGCGAGTGGGCCAGCTCGACCGAGCAGCGGACCACCGCCGCGTCGTGGTCGTCGGCGACCATCCGGGAGACGAAGGAACGGTCGATCTTGAGCTCGCCGACCGGCAGGCTGCGCAGCCGCACCAGCGAGGAGTGCCCGGTGCCGAAGTCGTCCAGGGACATCCCGACGCCGTAGCCGCGCAGTTCCGCCAGGGTGTCGGCGGCGCGCCGGGAGTCGTCCAGCAGCAGCCGCTCGGTGATCTCCAGCTGGAGCGCGTGGGCCGGCACCTGGTGGCGGACCAGGTGCCCGGCGACGCGCTGGGCGAAGCCGGGGTTGAGCACGTCGCGCGGCGAGACGTTGACCGCGACCTGCACCTGGAGGCCCTGCTCGCGCCAGTAGGCGAGCTGGCCGACCGCCGCCTCCAGCACGTAGTCGGTGAGCCGGGGCATCAGTCCGCTGGACTCGGCGAGCCCGACGAACTCGTCCGGGGAGACCTTCCCCTGTCCGGGCCGCTCCCAGCGCAGCAGGGCCTCCAGGCCGACCACCCGGCCGTCGAAGGCCACCTTCGGCTGGTAGTGCAGCTGCACCTCGCCGGTCTCCAGGGCCCGGCGGAGGTCCCCGAGCAGGCCGATCCGGTACGGGGTGTCGGCGTCCTGGGTCTCGTCGTACTGGGCGACCCCGCTGCACTCGCGCTGGGCGTGGCCCATCGCCACGTCGGCGCGGCGCAGCAGCGACTCGGCGTCCTGGGCGCCCTGCGGGTAGACGCAGACGCCGGCGCTGGCCTCCAGCACCAGCAGCAGGCCGTCCAGCCGGATCGGCGCGGCGAGTTCGGCGATCAGGGCCTTGGCGACCCGCTCCAGGCTGTCGGGGCAGTTGATGCCGGGGAGCAGGACGGCGAACTCGTCGCCGCCCATCCGGGCCACCATGGGGCGTCCGCGCCGGTAGTGCCGGGGCAGGCCGGCGAAGACGTCGTCGATGGACTCCCGGGTGGCGCTGCCGGCCGGGCCGCCGGAACGCAGCGCCCGGTGCAGTCGGCGGGCGATGTGAACCAGGAGGCGGTCACCGGCCGTATGACCAAGTGTGTCGTTGAGTGATCGGAAGCGGTCGAGGTCAAGCAGGATGAGACCGACGCTGTACCCTTCCTCGCGCTCGACGATCGCCTCCTGGGCGGCCAGCAGCAAGGCCTGACGGTTGGGCAGATCCGTCAGGGGATCGGTCAGCTGGTCGCGGGCCCGGTCCCGGGCGATCCGCCAGGCCGCCACCAGGACGGCCAGCGGTACCGCGAACAGCGGCAGCAGTTCGGGTTCGAACCGGTAGACCAGGACGGCCAGCGGGATGAGCGGCGCGGCTCCGGCCAGCAGCACGCCGAGCAGCAGGACCGCACCTGCCACCCCCTGCGGCGGGCGTGTGGGCGCGCCGCCGGTCGAACGATCCATAAGCCCTGTCCTCCGTCGGGCCCGCCCCGTCAGGCCGCCTTACGGTGAGGCACCGTGCCGGTACCGACAGCTGCCGGGCATGGAGCGACCCCGAGGAGCACCGGCTCGGCCGGTGCCCCCACCCCTGCTGACACTCTGTTGCGCTCCAGGGTATGCCGGGGTCTCCCCGGTGGGCAGACTTTCGGACAACCGGAAACGCGCCACCGCGCCCGGGTGTCGCACAGTGACACAATGCCCGCTTTCACCGGGCGGCACCCGGTGACGCCGCATCAGGACGATAACAACCCGGATCCGGCCGGCGGCCGCCCGGGTCCGCCCGGGGTCAGCCCTCCGCGGGTGCCTCGACGGCCTCCTCCGCCGCGGCGGGCTCCGGAAGTCCCAGGTGGGCGCGGGCGGCAGACGGTCCGTCGGCGAGCAGCACCGCGAAGCCCGCGTCGTCCAGGACCGGCAGGCCGAGCTGAACTGCCTTGTCATACTTGGACCCTGGGTTATCACCGGCGACCACGAAGTCGGTCTTCTTCGAAACCGAACCGGTCACCTTCGCTCCACGCGAGGTCAGCGCCTCCTTGGCGCCGTCCCGGGTGTGGCCCGCCAGCGTCCCGGTGACGACCACGGTCAGGCCCTCCAGCGGGCGCTCCGCCTCCTCCTCGTCCGCGAACTCCTCGACGAAGCGGACCCCGGCGGCCCGCCACTTCTCCAGGATCTCCCGGTGCCACTCCTCCTCGAACCACTCCCGGATCGAGCGGGCGATGGTCGGGCCCACGCCCTCGACCGCCGCCAACTCCTCCTCGGTGGCCGAGAAGACCCGGTCCAGGTCACGGAACTCGCGCGCCAGCTCCTGCGCCGCCACCGGGCCCACGTGCCGGATCGACAGGCCGTTCAGGAAGCGCCAGAGCGGGCGGTCCTTCGCCCCCTCCAGGTTGTCCAGCAGGGTCTGCAGCGACTTCTTCGGCTCGCCCTTGGTCGTGGCGAAGAAGAAGACCTCCTTCTCCTTGCCCGTCCGGTCGTCCAGCTTGGGCATGCCGGTCTTCTGGTCGCGCACCAGCACCTTGATCGGCAGCAGCTGCTCCGCCGTCAGCCCGAAGACGTCCCCCTCGTTGTGCACCGGGGCCTCGGCCGGCTCCAGCGGCTGGGTCAGCGCGGTCGCCGCGACGTAGCCCAGCCCCTCGACGTCCAGGCACTGCCGGCCGCCGAGGAAGGCGATCCGCTCCCGGATCTGGGCCGGGCAGTGCTGGGCGTTCGGGCAGCGCAGGTCGATGTCCCCCTCGGACATCGGGCGCAGCTCGGCGGCGCACTCCGGGCAGTGCGAGGGCATCACGAAGGCCTGCTCGGTGCCGTCCCGCAGGTCGTAGACCGGGCCGAGGATCTCCGGGATGACGTCACCGGCCTTGCGCAGCACCACGGTGTCGCCGAGCAGGACGTCCTTGGCCTTGACCACGTCCTGGTTGTGCAGCGTCGCGTACTGCACCATCGAGCCGGCCACCTTCACCGGCTCGGCCAGCACCGCGTACGGGGTGGCCCGGCCGGTGCGCCCGACGCCGACCTTGATCTCGGCCAGCTTGCCGGTGACCTCCTCCGGCGGGTACTTCCAGGCGATCGCCCAGCGCGGGGACTTGGAGGTGGCGCCGAGCCGGCCCTGGAGGGCGATCTCGTCCACCTTGACCACGACGCCGTCGATCTCGTGCTCGACCGAGTGCCGCTGCTCGCCGAAGTACTTGATGAAGGCGCGCACGTCGGCCAGCGTGCCGACCACCTTGTTGTGCCGGGCGGTGGGCAGACCCCAGTCGTGCAGCAGCCGGTAGGCGTGCGACTGGTTGTCGATGTCGAAGCCGACCCGGGCGCCGATGCCGTGCACCACCATGTGCAGCGGGCGGGAGGCGGTGACGTGCGGGTCCTTCTGGCGCAGCGAACCGGCGGCGGCGTTGCGGGGGTTCATGAACAGCCGGATCATCGCCCGGGGCCGCTTGCCCTCCTCGGCACGCTCCTCGTTCTCCTGCCGACGGCGCTCGTTCTCCGCCGCGAACGAGGCGTTGAGCGCGTCGAACTCCTCGGTCGGGAAGTAGACCTCGCCGCGGATCTCCACCAGCGCCGGGAGGTCGTCGCCCTTGAGCCGGTGCGGGATCTCCTTGATGGTGCGGACGTTGGCGGTGATGTCCTCGCCGACCCGGCCGTCGCCGCGGGTCGCCGCCTGCACCAACTGGCCGTTCTCGTAGGTGAGGTTGACGGCCAGGCCGTCCACCTTGAGCTCGCACAGGTAGTGGTACTCGATGCCGTGCAGCTCGGTGGCGACCCGGTCCGCCCAGGCGCCGAGCTCCTCGTCGTCCATCGCGTTGTCCAGGCTGAGCAGCCGCTCGCGGTGCTCGACGGCGGCGAACAGCGCGGTGGGGGCGCCGCCGACCCGCTGGGTCGGCGACTCCGGCGTCACCAGGGCCGGGTGCTCGGCCTCCAGCTCCTCCAGTTCGCGCATCAGCGCGTCGAACTCGGCGTCGCTGACGACCGGCGCGTCCTGCTCGTAGTACCGGGCGCGGTGGTCGGTGATCTCCTGCGCCAGCTCGGCGTGCCGCCGGCGCACCTCCGCCGGGACGTCCTCCCAGCCCTCGACAGCCGTCACCGCAAGCCCTCCTACGTTCTCATTCCGGGTTGTCCACCAGGCTCTGCGCCGCCCGCGCAGCGAGCTGCAGCGCCGTGCGCGCGTAGGCAGGGGAGGCCCCGGCGAGCCCGCAGGTCGGCGTCACCAGCACGCGGCGGCCCAGCAGCTCCGGAGCGAACCCGAGCCTGCGCCACAAGGTCCTGATCCCCTGGACACTACCGGCCGGGTCGGACACCGCCTGGTCAACGGAGGGCACGACACCGGCGAGGATCGCCGTGCCGCCCTCCACCGCCTCGCCCAGGTCGTCGTCCTGGCGCTCGGTGAGGAGGGAGAAGTCCAGCGAGATCCCGGCGACTCCGGCCCGGCGCAGCAGCGGCACCGGCACCTCCGGCGCGCAGGAGTGCACCACGACCGGCGCGTCCAGGCCGCGGATCAGCTCGCGCAGCACCTCCTCGGCGACCTGCCGGTCGACGGCGCGCAGCCGCTGGAAGCCGCTGGCGGTCCGCACCGACCCGGCCAGCACGGCGGGCAGCGAGGGCTCGTCCAGCTGGAGCACCACCTCGGCCCCCGGCACGCGCTTGCGGACCTCGGCGAGGTGGCGGCGCAGCCCCTCGGTGAGCGAGCCGGCGACGTCCCGGCAGGCGCCGGGGTCGGCGAGCGCCTTCTCGCCGTGCTTGAGCTCGATGGCGGCCGCCAGCGTCCAGGGGCCGACGGCCTGGAGCTTGAGCGCCCCCCGGTACCCCTGGGTGTACTCCTCCAGGGCGTCCAGGTCCTCGCCGAGCCAGGAGTGGGCGCGGCGGGTGTCCCGGCCGGGGCGGTCGGCGAACCGCCAGCCGCTGGGCTCGGTCTGCGCGAAGAGCTCGACCAGCAGGCCGGCGCTGCGGCCGATCATGTCGGCGCCCGGCCCGCGGGCGGGCAGTTCGGGCAGGAACGGCAGCTGCTCCAGCGCCCCGGTGGAGGTCCTGGCGGCCTCCCGGGCGTCGGTGCCGGGCAGCGAGCCGACGCCGGTGGCGGCGCCGCGCAGGTCGGGGAAGGGGTGTCCGGTGCTCACCCGTCCGAGCCTAGTGCGCGGCGCCGCCGACGTTCGCCGGTGTCCCGGTCAGCGCCGCCGGTCAGCGGCCGGGGCGGACGGTGATGTCGGTGACCTCGGCGTCCCGGGAGGCGTCCAGGGCCGCCAGGACGGCCTTCGCGACGGACTCCGGCTCGATCCAGCGGGCGGCGTCGTACTCCTTGCCCTCCTGCTGGTGCACCTTGGCCTGCATCGCGGTGGCGGTGCGGCCCGGGTAGACCGAGGTGACCCGCACACCGTTCCCGTGCTCCTCCTGGCGCAGCGCGTCGGCGAGCGCCTTGAGCCCGTGCTTGCTGGCCGCGTACGCCGACCACTCGGCGTGGGCGGTGAGGCCGGCGCCGGAGTTGACGAACACCACGTGGCCCTTGGCCAGGCGCAGCGAGGGCAGCAGCAGCCGGGTCAGCTCGGCGGGGGCGACCAGGTTGACGTTCAGGGTGTCCTGCCAGGCCTTCACCGGCAGGTCGCCCACCGTGCCCAGCTCCACCGCGCCGGCCACGTGCAGGACGGAGTCCAGCTCGACGGGCAGGGCCTGGTGCCCGAAGGCCCAGGACAGCTTGGCGGGGTCGCCGAGGTCGCCGACCAGGGTGCGGGCACCGGGGAAGCGGTCCCGCAGCTCGCCGGCCCGCCGGGCGTCCCGGGCGAGCAGCCAGAGTTCGTCCCCGCGCTCGGCGAGCTTCTCGGTCAGGACGGCGCCGATGCCGGAACCGGCACCGGTGATCAGGTGTGCAGCCATGGTCCCGATCCTCTCAGGCCTTGAGCAGCGCGAAGACCTCGGCCGGCGTGTCGGCGAAGCCGACCAGCTCGGCCAGCGGCCGCGGCAGGAAGCCCTCGGCGTCCATCCGCTCCAGCTGGGTGCGCAGGCCCGTGTAGAAGCCCTCGGTGTCCAGCAGGACGACCGGCTTGTCGAAGATCCCGTGCTTCTTGAGCTCCAGCACCTCGGTGACCTCGTCCATCGTGCCCAGCCCGCCGACCAGCACCACGACGGCGTCCGCCCGGGCGGCCAACTCCCGCTTGCGCTCGGCCAGATCGGCGGTCATCACCAGCTCGTCGGCGCCGTCGTATCCCTTGTGCCTGAGCATCTCGACCAGCACGCCGACGAGTCGGCCGCCGGCCGCCTTCACCTCGTCGGCGAGCAGGCCCATCAGGCCGGCGTTGGAGCCGCCCCAGACCAGGGTGTGCCCGCCCTCCCCGAGCAGCCGGGCGAATTCGGCGGCGGGGGCGGAGTAGCGGTCGTCGAGCGAGTACGCGGAGCAGAAGACGCAAATGTTCATGATGCCGTCCGGTCTATCACGTCCGCCCGCCGCCGCTCACGGGCTTTACCCCCGGCTCCCTCCTCACCGACGACTCCCCGCAACCCCTAGGGTGCTGTCCGTGCGCCACCTCGAGATATCCGACCTGATCACGGCCGTGGACCCGCGCGACGGCCGACGGCTCCCGGTCCGGCGCGACGACGTCGTCCGGCAGCTGCGCGAGAGCGGCGACGGGCGCGCGGCCCGGATCGTCGCCGGGCTGCCCACCGACCGGGACGGCGCACTCGACCCCGGTGCCGTGGACCGCCTGCTGATCAGCGTGCACACCGAACTCCAGCAGTTGAGCGAGGAACTGCGCATCGGCGAACGCCTGGTCCACGTCCTCGGTCCGCTCTTCACCGCGATCCGGACGGCCACCGGGCAGCCCGGGCCGTACCGCCTGGTCGACATCGGGTGCGGTCTCGGCTACCTGGTCCGCTGGCTGGCGGCCACCGACGCCCTGGGCCCCGACGTCGAACTGGTCGGGGTCGACCTCAACGCCGCGCTGGTCGGCGAGGCGGAGCGCCTCGCCCGCGCCGAGGGACTCGACTGCCGTTTCGTGCACGGGAACGCCTTCGAACTGCCGGAGGCCGCAACGGTCTACGTCTCCACCGGCGTCCTCCACCACTTCCGTGGCCCGGCCCTGACCGAGTTCTTCCGGGCCCAGGCCGCCTCACCGGCACTCGCCTTCTGCCACTTCGACATCGCCTCGACCCGACTGGCGCCCGTCGGCGCCTGGATCTTCCACCTCGCCCGGATGCGCCACCCGCTCGGCCGCCACGACGGCGTCGTCTCCGCGCTGCGCGCGCACAGCGACGAACTGCTGCTGCGCGCCGCCTCGGCACCCGGGATGCGCGCGCTGGTGTACGAACCGCGCGGCCTGTCGAACCCGTTCTGCACCACGCTGCGCCCGGTCATCGGTGTGCGCCCACCGTTGGAGGCGCCGCTGCGCCGGACCCTCGGCCGGGCCGCCCGCCGCCTGGTGGGCCCGGAGCACCTCGCCGGGGCCACCCGATGACGCCCGCCGTGCCCCTCGCGTTCCTCGGCCTGGTCGACGCGACGTGCAGCGGCTTCCGCGCCTACGCCGGACGCGACGCCCGCATCCGCAAACACCGGGCCGCGGCCCGGGCCGCCCTGCGCGGGCTGGCCGTCGGGGCCCTCCTGCTGCTCGCCCCCGCGCTGACCGCCGCCCTGCTGCTGCTGACGGCGACCGACCGGGCCGGGGCCTACGCCGCCCTGGCCGCCGGCGGCGACGGGTACCTGCTCCCGCTCGTCCCCTACGCCGGCGCCGTACTGCTCTCCCTCGCCGCCTACTTCGCCCTGCCGTTCCGCGCCAGCACGCTCGCCATGGTCATCGGCCTCGGCCCGCTCACCCTGCTGCGCCCGCTCGCCGTCGCCGCCGCCTGCCTCGGCGCGGTCCTGGGCGGCGGCGGTGCGTCCGGCCTGCTGGTCGGCGCGATCGCGGGCACCGCCATGCTGGGCGTCGAACCCCTGGTGCACCGGCGCTGGTACCGGCAGGTGCAGTGAGGGGCCCGCTGTGACCGGGGGGCCCGG
>NZ_JBHZCN010000114.1:0-18220 GCF_042755465.1 Kitasatospora sp. NPDC059160
CGCGGCGTCCACCGCTCCGTCCAGGCCCTCGAACGCGACATCCGCGCCTGGGTCGCCGACTGGAACACCGACCCCCGGCCCTACGTCTGGACCAAGACCGCTGACCAGATCCTCGAATCCCTCGCTGGATACATCCGACGGATCAAGGACTCAGGACACTAGGCCCGGCACTCCGCCGCCGCACCGGGCTTTCCCGTGGACGCCGGCCCGCGCCGGCGTCCACGGGGTGCCGGTGTCAGCGGGTGCTGAAATCGGCGTTCCAGGAGGCCGCGTTCGTACGCGCCAGGCCGACCTCGTTGTAGTTGCCGATCATGATGCCCAGGTGGTCGGGGGAGTTGATCCAGCCGTCGACGGCCGCGTCGATGTTCGTGGGCCCCCAGAAGGCGATCTCGCCGAAGCCGCGCCCGGTGTAGCCCAGGCCCGAGGCTATGCGGCCCGAGTCGCAGAAGTGCCCGGAGACCCGGCGCTGGTCCATCTGGTCGGCGTTGCACTTGGCGGCCTGGGCGAGCGTGGCGTTGAACCGCACCGGCGCCTTGCCGTACTGGGCGCGCAGGGCGTTCAGCCGGTCCAGGAAGCGCTGCTGGTCGGAGGTGACCGGGCCGCCGCCGTTGCCCGGGTTGGTGCCGGTGCCGCCGGAGGCGACCAGGTCGAAGCGCTGGGACATGCTGCCGTCGCAGCCCTCGACGGTGACCTCCCGGTCCAGGCCGTGGTACGTCAGGCAGCCGTTGCCCTGGGCGTTGCGCAGGTAGGTGCCGCCCTCGGCGGCGGACTCCAGGGTCCACTGCTGGTTGGCGCCCGCCCACCAGTGGATGAACTGGGTGGTGCGGTTGTCGCGGGTGTCCATCTCCAGCACGCGCTCGGTGCCGTTGACGTTGCGGGCGAAGTCGACCCGGTCGCCGGGCTTGTTGGAGATCCAGAACGAGGTGGAGGCGTCCTGGTAGCCGCGGGCGACGATCCGCGAGCCCTCGCCGTCGGAGCCGGCCAGCGAGTGGTGGTTCTGGTGGTCCTGGATCGTGACCATCTGCTCGACCACGCCCGCGGTCGCGGCGGTGCCGGCGGTCGCGGCGTGCGCGGGCGCCGCCAGCAGGGTGGCACCGCTCGCGGACAGCGCGGAGACGGCGAACGCCAGGGCCGCCAGGCGGGTGCGGCGGCGCGCGCCCGGGGCCGGACGGCTGGTGGGGGTGGACGACGGGTGGGACACGGGGATCTCCTACGCTCGGCGGACCGCCGGCCGGCGGGCGGGCGGGGCGTAGGACAGGACAACAGCGCCGGGTAGACAACCGATCAACGGGCGTGGTCCGAAACCGTTTGGCGCCGGGCGGCGGGCGCTGCTACCTTTCCGGCAGGCCGTGCGAGAGAACGAGGAGGTGGTACCCGTGAACACGATGACATGGGTGCTCTCCTCCGGGGTCACGGTCGGGCGATAGGTCGTCGCCCGGGAGCGCCGTTCAGCAGCTCTCCCGAAAGGCACGACCGTGCACTTCACCCCCTCCGCCCCTCCCGCCCCCTCCGCCTCCCTGGCCTTCACCGCCGAACGGCGCCACGCCGACGGCGTCCTGGAGCGCGAGTTCCTCCTCGGCGACACCCCCGGCACCCTGTGGACGACCGGCACCGAGCCGGCCCCGCTGATCCTGATGGCCCACAACAACGGCCTGCCCCGGCGCGAGCCCCGCCTCGTCGCCCGGGCCCGCTACACCGCCGCCCAGGGCTACGCGGCGGCCGCCATCGACGCCCCCGGCTGCGGCGACCGCCCCCGCACGGAGGCCGCCGAGCAGGCCCGCGCCGACCTGCGCGGCGCCATGCGGGCCGGCGAGCCGCGCGAGGTGGTCGACGGGATCCTCGAAGCCCTCGTCGGCCCCCTCGTCGAGGCCGCCGTCCCCGAGTGGCGGGCCGCCCTGGACGCCCTCCTGACCCTGCCCGAGGTCGCCACCGGCCCGGTCGGCTACTCGGGCTGGACGGCGCTGGGCATCCGCCTGGCCGCCACCGACGCGCGCATCGGCGCCGCCGGCCTGTTCGCCGGCGGCTACGTGCCCCGGGCCGTGCGCGAACAGGCCCGGCAGGTCACCGTCCCGCTGCTGTTCCTGCTCCAGTGGGACGACGAGGGCAACCCCCGCCAGCGCGCCCTCGACCTGTTCGACGCCTTCGCCGCCACCGAGAAGACCCTGCACGCCAACCTCGGCGGGCACACCGGCACCCCCGCCTTCGAGCTGGAGGACACGAGCCGCTTCTACGACCGCCACCTGAGGTGACACCGGCCCCGGTGAGCCGGGCCGGCCGGGGGATCCCCTCCCGCGGCCGGCCCGGCCCGCGGGGTGTTACCCGAGGGCCCGCGTGACCACGCCGGAGCCCAGCGTGCTCCAGGCCTTGCGCAGCAGGAACGGCGTCCCCGCCTCCAGCGCGACCGCGGTCGTCAACGTCGCCGTCAGGCTCACGCTCGCACCGGGCTCGACGGCCTCGGTGCCCTCCGGCAGTTCCACCGACCCGGCGATGTCGAGGCCGCGCACGTGGAACACCGGCCAGTCGTCGCGGGAGACCGCCTTGTGCCGCCCGCTCACCTCGGCGGGCGACAGCTCGACGTCGGCCTCGAAGGTGGTGCACGCGCTGATGCTGCCCGGCTCGGCGAGCACCTGGCCACGGCCCACCTGCTCACTGGTCACACCGCTCAGCAGCAGGCCCACCGACTCACCCGCCCGCGCCTGCTCCTGCGCGCCCCGCGTGCCGGTCCGGTCGATCTCGACGCAGGCCACCGTCCGGTTCGCGCCGACCCCGACGACCTCCGCCTTGCCGCCCGGCGTGATCGTGCCGCGCTGGACGCGGCCGGTGACCACGCACCCCCGCCCGGGGACCTGGAAGGTGTCGTCGATCCCCATCAGGAACGGTCCCGCCGTGTCCTCGGCCCGACCCGAGTCATCCGTCTCCTCCACCCGCACGAACTCCCTCCATCACCTGCTGCTCGGTTGCCGCACGCACCGGCGACGACCTGCGGGAGTGCCGCGCTCCTGCGAAGCACGGCCCTCCCTCCGTGGTCGGCCGCCCGGTCCGCTGCCGGCCCAGGCCGCCGATCCTGCCGGACCGGGGCCGGGCCCCACCCCGCACAACCCCACGGCGTCGGGGAGTTCACCCGATCGGGAACACCGGCTCGCAGCCCGCCAGTTCGCAGCTGGCCTCCCACAGCCAGGCCGCGGTGGCCTTGTCGGCCAGGTGCTCCCACAGCGGCTCCGGCCTCGGCTCGCCGCGCAGCCCGAACACCCGCGGGCTCCACAGCACCGGGCCGCCGTGAACTCCCGCGTCCAGCACGGCCCGTACCGCCGGCCAGGCGGCGGCGTCCTTGCCCTGGACGACCAGGCCCAGCGGCAGGCGGCTCAGCCGCTCGCCGGCGGTGCGCCCGTGCAGCGGCGGGCGGGCGGGGGTGAGGGCGTCGAGCGCGCCGCCCGGGTGCGTCAGGACGCTCAGCGTGGCGCTCCCGGCGGCGCGCAGGCGGCGGTCGAGCTCGACGGCGAACAGCATCTGGGCCAGCTTGGAGCGGGCGTAGGCGCGCTTGGGCCGGTAGTCGCGGGCGCTCTGGAGGTCGGCGAGGTCCAGGCGTTCGGACTTGGCGGCGAAGCTGCCGGTGGTGACGATCCGGCTGCCCGGGGTGGCCAGCAGCAGCGGGGCCAGGCGGGCGGTGAGCGCGAAGTGGCCCAGGTGGTTGGTGGCGAACATCAGCTCGTGGCCGCTCCCGGCGGTGCGGCGCGGCGGGTCGTCGAGGGCGATGCCCGCGTTGAGGACGACCGCGTCCAGGCGCTCCGGTCGCAGCGCCCCGGCGGACGCCTCGATCGAGGCCGGGTCGGCCAGGTCCAGCGGCAGGTGGCGCAGCCTCGCGCCGGGCACCCGCGCGCCGATCGCGGCGATCGCCGCCGCGGCCTTGGCGCGGTCGCGGCTGCCCAGGACGACACCCGCCCCGGTGGCGGCCAGCTGCTCGGCGACGAAGTAGCCGATGCCGGCGTTGGCGCCGGTGACCAGGAACACCTTCCCCTCGGCGCGGGGCAGCCGGTGGACGTCCCACGGCGGGCTCTGGAGTGCGGAGTTGGGCACGGGTGCTCCCTGGGTGTGCTGTGCGCGGTCGCCGGGGCGCGTCGATCACGCCCCGGCCCCAGGTTCGCGCGGGCCGCTCACACCTCACCGGCAGAGCGCTGTCCCCGCTGTCGGACGGCCGTCGCCACCACGTACGGGGGTGCTCAGTCGACGCAGAACTCGTTGCCCTCGACGTCCAGCATCGGGATGCACGAGTCCTGGCCGTCGTACAGCACCTGCACCAGCGTGGCGCCCAGGGCCTCCAGCCGGGCGGCCTCGGCCTTGAGCACGGCCAGGCGCTCCTCGCCGACCAGCCCGGTGCCCACCCGCACGTCCAGGTGCACCCGGTTCTTGACGGCCTTGCCCTCCGGCACGCGCTGGAAGTACAGCCGCGGACCCGCCCCCGAGGGGTCGGTGCACGCCGACCAGGAACCCCGCTCCTGCGCCGGCTGGGAGGCCTCGTACGCGTCCCAGGAGGCGAACCCCTTCGGCGCTGCCATGACGTACCCCAGCACCTCGCACCAGAAGCGGGCGACGCGCGCGGGCTCCGCGCAGTCGAAGGTCACCTGGAACTGCTTGATCGCTGACATCCGGGCACCGTAGCAGGGGACGCAGAGGCGCTTCACGGATTATCGGCCGTCACGGTCCAGTCCGCGGACGGGCCGGTGCCCCCGGGCCGGGCGCCCAGGCCGCCCTCGCGGGTCTCCGTCAGGTAGAGGTCGTTGTCGTTGAGGTCCGACTCCGAGCGGACCCGGGACCGGCCGCCGTCCGCCACGCTCCACGCCGCCTCGGTCGCGCGGCACTGGCCGTAGCGGATGCCCCAGTTGTCACCGATCGCCACACACCCCCAGGCGCCCTTCTGCGGGTCGAGCGCCGCCACGTTCACCGCAGCTCCCACCGCCCGCAGCTCCCACCGCTGCCCGGGCGCCGCCGCGTCGCACGGCTCCAGCCGCACCTGGGTGGTGCCCGGGACGTGGTGCAGACAGGTGCCGGTCCGGGCGTTGCGCAGGCTGTACGTCACCGGCCGCTCCGCCGCGCGGGCGGCGGCGGGGGACAGGAGCAGGACGGCGGCGAGGACGGCTGCGGCCGCCGCGCGCCGGGGGCGAACGGGCATGGGGTGGCTCTCCGTTGAGATGTGGTGCAGCGCTCAACGACCGACGCACGGTCGGGAAACGAACCATCCCGGGCCCGAGGAGCTCACGAACCCAGCGGACCCTGGGCCTGCTGGGCCTCCCGTGCCTCCCGTGCCTCCCGGGTGAACGCGGCGGTGTGGTCGGCGGCCCACCGGCCGAACGTGCGCGGCGCCCTCCCGAGGACGTCGGCGACCGTGGAGGTGACGTGGGCGGGCCGGCCGAGCGCGGCGTTCCACGCGGCGAGCAGCATCTCGACGGCCGGCGCGGGCACGTCCTTCGACAGGCTCCGGAACTCCTGCGGCGTCATCTCCTCGAAGGCGATCCGGCGCCCCAGGGCGTCGCCGATGGCGCCCACCTGCGCGGCCTGGGTCAGCGACTCGGGGCCGGTGAGGACGTAGTCGCCCCCGGCGTGCCCGTCCTGATGGAGCGTGCGCGCCGCGACGGCCGCCACGTCGCGGTCGTCCACGGGCGCGGTCTCGGCGGCGCCGTAGGGCCAGCGGACCACCTCGCCCGCCCGGATCGCCGGGGCCCACCAGGCCAGCGCGTTCGAGGCGAGCATCCCGGGCCGGACGACCGTCGACTCGACCCCGGTGGCCGCGAGGAGGCGTTCGAGGTCGGCGTGCATCGCCGCCACGGGATTGGGCTGCTGGAAGAAGGGGTGCGGCGTCCGGTGCGGGGAGGTGAGCAGGACGACCCGCCGCACGCGCGCCGCCAGCCGCGCGAGGACCGCCCCGGCGGTGCCGGGCGGGGCGGTCCACAGGAGGAAGACCGCCCCGGCGCCGTCCAGCGCCGGGTCCAGCGACTCGGGCACGGTGAGGTCACCGGCGAAGACCTCGACCCCGGCCGGCAGGTCCGCCGCCGCCTCGGCGCGACGGGCGAGGGCGCGCACCGGCACGCCCGCGTCGAGGAGGTGGTCGACGACGAGGCGCCCGAGGCGGCCGGTGGCTCCGGTGACGAGGACGGGGGGAAGGCCTGGCTGCGGGTTCATACCGCCATGAAAACATTACTGAGTTAAGAAGGCAACCCGGTTAAAGAATGCTGGGAGTCGCGTGCCGCCCAGGCGCGGAGCGGCGCGGAAAGTCGGCCCGTCCGACGTTCCGCGCCGCGCCCGTCCCGGGGGCGGGCTACTCCTGGGCGGCCTTGCGGCAGGCGGTGGCCGCGACGACGGCGGGGACGTAGTCGTCCCGCAGGAGGTGGTAGCAGCCCTGGAAGGCCTCCTTGCCGCCGGCCGCGCCGACCGAGCAGGCGTCCTCCACGAGCTGGGTGTCCGCGTCGGGCTTGTTCTCCAGGACGTAGTAGAAGCACCCCTGCGGGGTAGCGCTCGCGACCGGGGCGAGGGCGACCGCGCCGCCCAGGGCGAGGGCGAGGGTGCAACCGGCGGCGGCGACTCGTCGGACCAGCTTCATGGCAGGCAAAGCCTTTCGGTGGGTGCGGAGTTGACGGCCGGCGGCGGGCATCCATCGCCCGCGAACCCCCGGCCCCGCCCATACCTACCGGACGCCCCGCCCCGCCCGGCCCGGCGCCGCGCCGACACCCGACCAAGATCACCCCGAAGGGGTGCCCCGCAGTACCTCGGCCGGGTCGGTGCGGGCGTGCATGGCGACCACCCGGCCGTCGTGGACGGTGAACACGTCGGCGACGGTGAGGTCCAGCGCGTCGCCGTCCGTCAGCGTGCCGTGCACGTGGTGGACGATCACGACGTCCGCGCCGCGCCGGTACGCGGTCGGCTCCGAGTGCAGCTCGGACCACATCGCGTACGAGGCGCTCAGGTACGCGTGCACGGCGTCCCGGCCCGTGTGCGCGCCCCCGTCGGGCAGTTCCTCGGGCTCCACCCGCGCCACGTCCGGGTGCAGGTCGGCGACGGCGGCGTCGATGTCGCCCCGGGCGTAGGCGGCGTAGGCGGCCAGGACGAGGGCGACGTCGGGGTCGGCGGGGTTGGCGGGATGCGCGCGGTGTGCGGGGGAGGGGGTCACGGGCGGCGGGCCACGAACACCAGCTCCCGCCCCGGCCGGTCCGGCGCCCCGCGCACCTCCTCCAGCACGAAGCCCGCCCCGGCCAGGTCCTCCTCCACCTCGGCCCGCTCCCGGAAGCGCAGCGTCGAGTCCGAGGTCAGCACCTGCCCGTCCGCGCCGAACACGTACGTCGAGCGGAACGACACCAACGGCCATTCCACCCCGATCAGTTCGATCCAGTGCTCCACCGGCCCGACCCCGGCGACCGCCGTCACCCGGCGGGAGTGCTCCCGGGTCCACTCCTCCCAGGCCCGGGCCGCCGGATCCCGGGTCTCGAACACCAGGCGCCCGCCCGGGCGCAGCGCCCCCAAGGCCCCCCGCAGGGTGCGCCGCCAGGCGGGCGGGTCGGCGATCGCCTGGGCGACGTTGGCCGTCATCGTCGCCAAGTCGACATCCAGCGGCGGGAGTTCACCCGCGTCCCCGTGGATCCAGCGCACCCGCCCGGCCCCCGGCTTCGCCCGGGCCACCTCGACGGAGGCCGCCGCCGGATCCACCCCGACCACCTCGATCCCGCGTCCGGCCAGCAGCAGCGCGAACACCCCGGTACCGCAGCCGAGGTCCAGCACCCGGCGCGCGCCGAACTCCTCCACCATCCCCACGTAGGCGTCCAGGTCGCCGCGGTCGGGGTCCAGCGGGTCGTAGACCGCGGCGAGCCGCGGATGCGCGTAGCACTCGTCAGCCATGCCGACCACCTTACGGTCCGTCCCCGAACCCCCGAACTCCCGCCCGCCGACGGCGGAAACCCGGGTGACCCGGCCGGTCGCGGCGGCGACACTGGCGCCATGACCGCTTCCGCCGCCCCCCGACTGCTGCGCCCGCGCGCCCTGGCGCCCGGGGACCTCGTCGTCATCGCCGCGCTGTCCGGTCCGCTGCCGGCCGCCCACGAGCCCAACGTCGAGCGGACGGCGGCGGTGCTGGAGCGGATGGGATTCCGCGTGCGCCGAGCCCCGCTGCTCGCGGCGGGCCGCCGCCACTGGTGGAGCGCGGCCGCGCCGGCCGAGATCGCCGCGGAGCTCAACGCCCTGCTGCGCGACCCCGAGGTGCGCGCGATCGTCGCCGGCGACGGCGGGCAGACGGTACTCGGCTACCTCGACCTGATCGACGTCGAGGCGATCACCGCCGACCCCAAGCCGATCCTCGGCTACAGCGACATTTCGCTGCTGCACCTGGTGCTCCACGCGCGCACGGGCCTGGTCGGCTTCCACGCCGACATGGCCGTCCCCGGCTTCGGCGGGAGCTGGCCGTACGCGCCCGCGGCACGGCAGGCGCAACTGGAGGGGCTCTACGCCGGGTTGCTGACCGGCACCGGGGCGATCGGTGCGCTGCCCGCCGGCGAGTCGTGGGAGTGCTGGCGCCCCGGTCGCGCGGAGGGCCCGCTGATCGGCGGGGTGATCAACCGCATCGTGCTGGCGCAGGCGACGCCCTTCGCGCTGCCGCTGGAGCGCTTCGACGGCGCCGTGCTGTTCTGGGAGGAGATGGGCGGCCTGGCCTCCCACGTGTGGAGCTACCTCCAAGTACTGCGGCACAGCGGCGTCCTGGACCGGATCGCGGGCATGGTCGTGGGCGTTCCGCGCGAGATCGGCGGACTGGAGCCCGGCGCGTCCCCCACCCTGCGCGAGATCGTCCTCGACGTCCTGGGCGGGCGTGACATCCCGGTCCTGGGCAACGTCGACTTCGGGCACGCCGGCCCCAACCTGCCGATGCCGGTGGGCATCCGCGCCGGCCTCGACGCGCGGCGGCGCACCTTGGCGCTGCTCGAACCGGCCGTAGGCCCGCGGCAGCCGCTCCCGGCGGCGCTCAACTAGCCCTGTTCCGTCGCCGGTTCGGGCGATTGCCGTATCCGCCCCGGCGCCGGGAGGATCCTCCTCAGAAGCACCGCTTCGTGGCGGTGTGCCCGAAACGAGAGGATCGCCCCATGCGCCGCCGGTTCTTCGCCCTCGTCCTGCTCGCCTCCGCCGGGATGCTCGCCCTCGCCGTCCCCGCCCAGGCCGCCACCGGCCTCCTGCTGGTCAACGGCGTGCCCCACGAGAACCCGCAGCGCGGCTGCTACCCGGCCACCTCGCCGGTGCACGTGGCGAACCGCACGAACACCACGGTCCTGGTGCACTCCGCCGCGAACTGCCGGGGCCCGGTGACGGCCCAGGTGGAGCCGGGGCAGTCCGCCGAGGCCCTCGGGGCCAGCTACTTCGTCGAGTAGACCGGCCGACGGGTGCTCAGGATCCGGACGAGCTGCTGGAGGAGGAATCGTCGATGACGACGATCTCCTCGGAGCTGGAGGAACTGCTGGAGGAGGAGTGGTCGATGATGACGACGTCGTCGGAGCTGGAGGAGGTGTGCTCGCTGACGGCGTCCCGCTTCGGGCCGGTGCGCCCGTCGCCCTGTCCGAGGACTGGCCCGCCGTTCACGCCCGTCGTGCTCCCCGGCCCGGGCCCGGGCCGCGCGCCCGTCCCCGTCGTGGTGGCCGCCGCGGCGGGGGCGGCGGGGGTGAGGAGCAGCGCGGCGGTGGCGAGGAGGAAGGTGCGGCGGGCGGGCCGGTTCATGGGTGCTCTCCGGTACGGGTGGTGAGGGTGGTGAGGGTCAGGGCGTGGCGCAGGCGGGCGGTGAAGTGGCCGGTGGTGGGGTGGCGGGCGTCGGGGTCGGGGTCGAGGGCCTGCCGGAGGGTTTCCGGGAGGTCGGGCCAGAGGGCGGCGGGCCAGCCGGTGAGGGGCTGGACGGGGTGGGTGAGCCGGTGCTCCCGGGTGCGGGCCCGGTCGCCGGTGGCCGGCTGGTGGGGGCGTTGCCTAAGGACGCGGTGGAGGATCGCGGCCGCGCTGTACTGGTCGGCGGCCGGGGTGGGCACGGGGCGTGGGCGGGGTGCGAGGCATTCGGGTGCGGCGTAGGCGGTGGTGGTGCAGCGGTTCAGCGCGGCGGCGGCGGGGTCGCCGTCGCGTGCGCAGCTGTCGAGGTCGATGAGGGTGAGGGTGCGGCCGTGGCCGAGGACGATGTTGCCGGGGCTGAGGTCGGCGTGGACGACGCCGTGGCGGTGGAGGCCTTCGACGGCGTGGCCCAGGGCCAGGGCGAGGTGGGTGAACAGCTCGGCGCTGTCGGGGGACCAGGCGGCCATGGAGCGGTCGAGGTGGGGCAGCAGTTGGTGCAGTGTCAGCCCGCGCTGCCAGGTGGAGGCGAGGTAGTGCAGGTCGTGGTGGACGCCTTCGCCGGCGAGGTCGGCGGTGTCCTGGTGCGTGGCGGCGGCCCGCAGGCCGTGGGCCTCGTTGCGGGCGCGGGCGAGCACGTCGGCCGCGGCGTCGCGGCAGGTGGTCTTGAGCGCGACGTGCCCGCCGTCGGGGGCCGTGGCCAGGAAGACGTTCTGGCACTCCCGGCGGCGCAGCAGCCGCAACGGCTCGTACCCGGCGACGTCCCCGCCCAGCAGCCGCTCGCCGTCGCGGCCGTGCGGGCAGCGCGTTTCGGGCCGGCGCGGTGGCGGCGGGCACGCTCCGGGCGCCGGCCGTTGCCCGGTGGCCGCCGCGGGCGCGACGGCGGCGGCCTGCGGGGCGGGCGGTGGCATCACGTCCTCGCGGGCGCACGGGCGGGGTCGGACACGGGCCGGTCAGACACGGCTGACGGTGAAGGGGATGCGCTTGGTGACGTCCTGGACGCGGACCTCGCCGCTGATCCGCGTGACGCGGGTGCCGCCGCCCGCGCAGACGACGCTGTCGCCGATCGCGTGACCGGCGTAGGAGACGAAGCGGATCTGGCCGCGGCCGCTGGTGTCGACCTTGATCTCGAAGGAGCCGATGGCGTACCGGGAGTCGCTGGGGCCGGTGGCGATCTCGGTCTTGAAGGTGTTGGCGCCGGCGACGACCGGTGTGACGGTCATGGCGCGGTCGTTGCCGTTGGCGGAGGCGGCCCCGGTGAACGGTGCGTCGAGCCCGGCCAGGCCGACGTAGTCGCCGATGGAGCCCCCGCAGGTGTCGACGGTGGCGGCGCCCGCCGCCGGTGCGGCGGACAGCGCGTTGGTCAGGGCGGCGGTCAGGGCGAACGCGGCGGCGGCTGCCGACCGGTGTCCTCTTCGCATGGCAGGGTGTCCCTTCCGGTGGACGGATCCCCGTCAGTATGCGAATCGCCGGGCCGCGTCGCGGGGGACACCTTCGCGCGGGCCGCCAGGATCACCGCAGCGGCGTAGTGCGAGCGGCCGGGCCGGCTGCGGAGGCGGCCGCGGGTGCGCCGACTGCGCTGCCGGGTACGGGTGTTCGAGGTGGGGGGCGGCCTCGGGCGCTCAGGGCCACGGCCGCAGGTCGTCGCAGAAGGTGGTGGCGGTGCCCGCGAGGCGCCAGCGGCGGCTGTGCCGGGAGTGGGTCCAGGTCTCGGGCGCGGTGCGGGTGGCGTCGATCCAGGCGGCGAGTTCGGGCAGGGCGCCGTGCCGCAACGCGAGCCGGGCGGTGGGGCGTTCGGCGGCCGGCAGCGGGGAGACGCCGACCCGTACGGTCGACCACCAGGCCGGGTGGAAGCCGCCCGTGCCGTAGTTGGAGCGCACCGGCGGGATCCACTCCGCGTGCAGCAGGGTCCCGTCCTCCCAGGGGCGGCTGTCGAAGTCCAGGCGGACGGTGTCCGCCCGCTCGGCGCCGAGCACGCCGAGCGCGTCGCGGACGTCCGTGGCGGTGAGCGGCCACGACAGCCCGCTGGGCAGACGGCGGTTACGGGAGGGCACGCCCCGAGGATGGCACGCGCCCGGGCCGGGGCGCACGCGAGTTCGCGCTGATCGGGGCGAGGGCGATGATCAACGGTGGCCGGCGGCCGCCTAGGGTCACGTGCATGTCCAGGACCACACCGCCGCGCCCGCTCGACGTCGAGGCGCTCTTCCCGGAGCTGACGGCCCACCGGGGCACCACCACCCGCCTCCACCCGCGCCCGGGGCGGCCCGACGCGACGGTCAGCTCCGTGGGCGGCCCGCTGCTGTGGCCCTCGGACGAACCCTGGCCGGTGTGCACCGACCCCCACAACCACCGGCGCGGCCACCGGCCGGCCGACGTCCACGAGCGGCGCCGGATCCTGGACGCCGCCTGGCGCCGGGACCCGGCCACCGGCCCCACCGACGAGGAGCGGCAGCTGCTCAAGGAACTCGAACGGCGCCACCGCGTCGAGGAAGGGGGCACCGCGGCCGACCCGCTGCCCCTGATCGGCCTCGCCCAGCTCTACCGGGCGCAGATCCCCGACCTGCCCGCCGGGCCGGACGGCTGCGACCTGCTCCAGGTGTTCTGGTGCCCCTTCGACGCCCACGGCCCCGGCCGCACCGGCATGCTGCTGGACCTGCGCTGGCGCCGCTCCTGGGAGGTCGCCGACGTGCTGACCGACCCGCCGCGCCCGCAGGTCGTCGGCTACGAGGGGTACCTGCCCGAGCCGTGCGTGCTGCACCCCGAGCAGGTGGCCGCCTACCCGTTCGCCGGCCTCCTCCCGGAGGACCTGGGCGCCCGCATCCACGCCTGGGAGGAGGCGCTGGAGGAGGAGGCCGCCGAGCAGGCGGCGGACGCGGACGCGGACGGGGACGGGGACGGGGACGGGTGCGGCGACGGCGAGGGCGACGGGGAGGAGCCGGTGGGCTACCAGTACGACCTGTCCATCCCGCCGGGCTGGCGGGCCGGCGGCTTCGCCTCCTGGCACGTCACCGACCCGGCCCCGATGGACTGCCCGGCCTGCGCGGCGCCGATGCACCTGCTGCTGACCGTCGACAGTTCGGAGTGGGACGGCGGCACCGGCAGCTGGAAGCCGCTGGAGGAGGAGCGGGACCCGCGCTCCTCCAGCACCCCGACCGGGGTCACCGTGGGCCGCTGGGGCGAGCTCAACGTCTTCGCCTGCCCCGCCGACCCCGCCCACCCGCACCGCTGGAGCGTCCAGTAGGGCCGGCCGGGACCGCCCGCAGGCGCCCGGCGGCGCTCGGCGAGGCCGTCAGGTCGCGGCCCGCTCCGGGGGGAAGTCGGCGCCGAGAGTGACCTCCCGCCAGTCGTCGAAGCCGGCCCTGAGGGAGTCGAGCTTGGCGGTGGCGATGTCGTACGCGGCCTTGCCCAGGAGCAGGCGCAGCGGCGGCTGTCCGGCCGTGACGGCCTCGATGACGGCCCGGGCGGCGCGGGCCGGGTCCCCGGGCTGGTGGCCGTAGGTGGCCAGGGTGCCGGCGCGTCGTGCGCCCGCCGTGGGCGCGTAGTCCTCGATGGCGGTGGCGGACTGGCGCATCGAGGGGCCGGACCAGTCGGTGCGGAACGCGGCGGGCTCGACGATCGTCACCTTGACGCCCAGCGGGGCGAGTTCGGCGGCGAGCGCCTCGGAGAGGCCCTCCACGGCGAACTTGGTCGCGTGGTAGTACCCGGTGGCGCCGAAGCCGACCAGGCCGCCGAGCGAGGAGATGTTGACGATGTGGCCCGCGCGCCGGGCGCGCATGCCCGGCAGAACGGCCTTGGTGGTGTCGACCAGACCGAAGACATTGGTGTCGAACAGGGCGCGGGCCTCCTCGTCCTCGCCCTCCTCGACGGCGGCGAGGTAGCCGTAACCGGCGTTGTTGACCAGGACGTCGATCCCTCCGAAGGCGGTCTGCGCCCGGGCGACCGCCGTCGCGATCTGCCCGGAGTCGGTGACGTCCAGGGGCAGGGCGAGGGCGCGTTCGCCGTGCCCGCGGACCAGGTCGGCGACCTTGCGGGGGTCCCGGGCGGTGACCACGGCCCGCCATCCGCGCTCCAGTACGGCGGCGGCCAGGGCCCGGCCCAGGCCGGAGGAGCAGCCGGTGATGAACCAGACCGGCACGTCAGGGGAGGTCATACGGGAGGTGCCCTTCGCTCGAAGCGTGTTGCGTGGTGTCGTGTGCGGTGTCGGATGGGATGTCGGGTGGGGCGTCGCGGGGACCGGCGCCGGTGGAGCCGGCGAGCAGGGCCAGCGACTGCTCGGCGGCGCTGCCGGGTTCGGCGCGGTAGACGACGAGGTGCTGGCCGGGGGCGCTGTTGACGGAGAAGGTCTCGAAGCCCAGGGTGAGGTCCCCGACCAGCGGATGGCGGAAGCGCTTCGTCGAGGCCGTCTTGGCCCGTACCTCGTGGCGCGCCCACATGCGGGCGAAGTCGGCGCTGCGCACGGACAGTTCACCGACCAGCTCCCGCAGCCGCCGGTCGTCCGGGGTGGGATCGGCGGCTCGCAGCGCCGCCACGCACCCCTGCGCGACGACGGGCCAGTCCCGGTAGAAGTCCCGGGCGTTCGGGTTGAGGAACATCGCCGTGATCAGACCGGTGTCGCCGCCGAGCCAGGAGAACAGTGCCTCGCCCAGGGAGTTGACGGCCAGCAGGTCGAGGTAGCGGCCGTAGACCAGGGCCGGTGTGTCCGCCCAGGCGTCCAGCAGGGCCACCAGCTGCGGGCCCGCGTACTCCCGGGCGGGCTCGGGGCGTCCGGGGTGCGGCGGGTCGACCAGGGCGCGCAGGTAGGCGGCTTCCTCGCCCTTCAACAGCAGGGCGGCTGCCAGGGCCCGCCGGACCTGGGGCGAGGGATTGCTCTCGCGTCCCTGTTCCAGCCGCACGTAGTAGTCGGTGCTCACCCCGGCGAGGACCGCGATCTCCTCGCGCCGCAGACCGGGAGTACGGCGCGCCCCCGCGGGCATCCCGTGGTCCTCGGGACGCACCAGTGCGCGCCGGGCCCGCAGGAACTCGCTGAGCCGGTTCGTGTGCATGGCCACCACCGTAGGGGGACGCGCCACAAAGAAGGTGGCCCTGGCACACCCACCCGCTCGGCCGGCCGCTCGGCCGGCCGTACGGGCGGCCGTACGGGCGGCCGTACGGGCGGGCCGTTCTGGCACAATCGACCGCATGTCCGAACAACCCCACGACGCCCTGAGCGAGTTGACGGCACTGCACCCGGCGGTGGCGGCGGCCGGTTCGGTGTGCGAGGCCCTGCGGGCGGCGGCCGAGCGGGCGGGGCACGTCCTCGCCGTCGAACCGGCCGCGGCGCAGGGCCTGGGCCCGCTGGGCGCGACGGTGCGCGCCGAGGGGCGGACCGCGTACGCCACGCCGCTGCGCGGCGGCGAGGGCGAGGGGGAACACGAGGGCGGTGGCGGCGGGGGCCGGGTGCTCGCGGTGGACTGCTGGGACTACCGGGCCTGCGCGGCCACCGGCAGCACCCGGGACCCGGCCGAGGCCGCCGACGTGCTGCGCGCCTGGGTCCAGGGCGCCGGGGTGGACGAACTCACCGCCCGGTGGCCGTTCCTGCGCACCCGCGACCTCGCCGCGGCCGACCTGCGCGGCGAACGGGAGGCCGTCGCCCGGCGCTGGCGGGGCCGGCTGCAGGGCCCCGCCCGCGGGATGGCCGGCGAATGGCGCAGGCTCGCCGTGGCCGCCCACGCCGAGCCCAGGCTGCGGGTGCTCTCGCCCGGGCGGGCCATGTACTGGTTCACCCTCAGCCGCCGCGCCACCCCGCCGGTCAGCCAGGACCTGCCGCAGACCAGGCCGCTGGGCCGCGGCCGCTACGAGGTGACCCACGCCGACGGGCGGGTGCGGACGGTGGAGGGCGCGGCGGCGGCCGTCACGGTGATCCTGGAGGGCCTGCCCGGCGACCTGCGGTGACCGGCCGGACGGTGGCACACTCGACCGCATGTCCGAACAACCTCCCGAGCACACCGACCCCTTGGGCGCGTACGCGGCGCTCTACCCCGAGGTGGCGGCGGCCGGCTCGGTGCGCGACGCCCTCCAGGCGGCGGCCGACCGGGCGGGCCTGGAGCTGGCCGTCGAGCTGACCTCCTCGCCGGGCTGGCGTCACGTGGCCGCGAAGGCCGAGACCGAGACCGGGGCTGAGGCCGACGGCCGCTCGGCGACCGTCATCATCCCGCGCGGCGAGGAACGGGTCTTCCTGGTCGACTGCTGGCTCGGCGGCATCCACATGGCCACGGGCGGGGCCCTGGAGCTGGCCGACGTCGCCGCGGTGTTCCACGCCTGGGTGCGGGGGAGCGGGGTGCGTGAACTCACCGCCCGGTGGCCCTTCCTGCGCACCTGGGACCTCGCCGAGGCCCACGAGCGGGGCGAGGCCGAGGCCGTCGCCGCGCGGTGGCGGATGATGCAGCGCGGCCCCCTGCCCCACCGCGACGCCGAACTCCTGGACCTGATCCGGGCCGCCCACGCCGAGCCCCGGCTGCGGGCCCTGTCACCGGGGCAGTCGATGTGGTGGTTCACCCTCAGCCGCCGGGCCGCGCACCCCGGCGTCGGCGAGTTCCCGCGGACCAGGTCGCTGGGCCGGGCCCGCTTCGAGCTGACGTTCCCCGACCGCAGCGTGCGGGTGGTGGAGGGCGCGGAGGCCGCCGTCGCCGTGATCCTGGAGCACCTGCCCCCGGACCTCACCCCCTGACCCCCTGACCCCATGACCCCATGACCCCCTGACCCGCCGCCCGCCGTTCACCCGGCCCGGCGGGCCAGTTCGGCGTTCGCGCGCTCGGTGATCAGGGCCAGCGCCCGGCCCGCGGCGGCCAGGTCCGCGTCCGGGATGCCCGCGTACAGGCGGGCCGAGATCCCTGCCGTCTCGGCCCCGGCGCGCTCGTACAACTCGCGCCCGGCCGTGGTGAGTTCGAGCCTGCCGTCGGGGCGCTCGGCCAGCAGGGCGGCCGCCGTCAGCTCGCCGACGACGGCGCGCACCGCCGCCTCCGGGGCCTTGAGCGAGCCCGCGACCTCGGCGACGAGCTCGCCGGCCCCGACCGACCCGCCCGCGGCGGTGACGGCACGCAGCGTCACGCTCTGCTCGAAGGTGGCGCCGTGGCGGGCCAGGACGCCCTCCAGGAGGGCGCGGGCGGCGTAGTGGGCGAGGGCGATGGAGCGGGGGTTGAGCGCGGGGGCGGCCGCGGTGGTGGTCGCGGTCGCGGTGGTGGTGGTCATGGCCGGTGCTGATCCTCGTCGTCGTCGGTGTGCGGGTCCAGCGGTACGTCGAGCAGGGCGGTCAGCTCGCGGGTGAACTCCCGGGCACGCGGGCTGTGTCGGCCGCCGAGGGGTTCCAGCAGCCGCTCCAGCAGGCCCTGGACCACGGCGACCGCCCGGCCGGTGACCTCGCGGCCCTGTTCGGTGAGCGAGAGCTGCATCGCGCGCGGGTCCTTCGGGTCCCGGGTGCGCTCGACCAGTCCGGCGGCCTCCAGGGCGCGGGCGAGCTTGGAGACATAGAGGGCCTCCAGGCCGGTGCGGTCGGCGAGTTGGCGCTGGCTGGGGCGCTGCCCGGTGCGGGCCAGGCCGTACAGCGAGCCCAGCAGCGCGTACTGGGCGTGGGTCAGGCCCAGCGGCGCGAGGGCCCGGTCGACGGCGACCCGCCACTTCATGGACAGGCGCCAGACCAGGAATCCGGCGGTGGCGCTCTCGGCTGCTTCGCTCATGACGGATACCGTACATGGCTACTATGTCCATGGCTACTGTTTTCCCGGCCGGGGAGAATGAAGCCGAACGCCACAGCGGAGGAGCGGCCCCGTGCCCGAGCAGCAGCAGGAGCGGCAGCACCGGATCGTCCTGGTGCGTCACGCCAAGTCCGCCTGGCCCGACGGCGTCGACGACCACGAACGCCCCCTCGCCCCGCGGGGCCTACGGGCCGCCCCGCTCGCCGGGCGACGGCTCGCCGGCCACGGCTGGACGCCCGACCTCGCGCTCGTCTCGACCGCCGAACGCGCCCTCCGCACCTGGCAGTTGATGGCCGCCGAGCTCCCCGCCCCACCCGAGGCCGTCCGGGACGGGCGCCTCTACGGCCTCGACACCGGCGAGCAGCTGATCGCCCTCCTCGCCGCCCTTCCCGACCCGGTCGCCACCGTCCTGGTGCTCGGGCACAACCCCGTCCTCCACGAGGCGGCCGACGCCCTGGCCGGTGAGGCCGACGACCCGGCGCAGGCGGCCCGGCTGCGCGAGCGCTTCCCGACCGCCGCCGTCGCCGTGCTCGCTTTCACCGGCCCCTGGCAGCGCCTGCGGCCCGGCACCGCGCGGCTGGTCGACCACTGGACGCCCAAGGGCGGCCGAGGGCGGCCGGGGCGGCAGTCGCGAAGGCCCGCACCGGTACGGGCCTTCG